>NZ_JVGV01000034.1:0-149336 GCF_001076775.1 Streptococcus pseudopneumoniae | reverse complement strand
TCTTAGGTTGTTCGCCGTCTTCTGTTGGATAGTTTGGAATTTCGTTTCCGTCTTTATCCTTGTGACTTGTCTTAACTTTCTCATAAACGTGTTCGATATCGCCATTTGGAAGTTTCTTAGTCTCTACGAAGCGGTAACCTGGAATATCTTTCTTAGGAGTTGTACCTTCCTCAGTAGTTGTTCCTGGAATTACATTACCATCTTTATCTTTGTGAGTTGTTGTCACTTTTTCATAGATATGTTTTGTATTTCCTTTTTCGTCGATTTCAGTTTTAACTACTTTATATCCTGGGATATCTTTAGATGGTTTAGTTCCGTCTTCTGTTGGTGAAAGAGGGTTACCGTCTTTATCAACATGTGAAGTATCTGGATGTACTGTTGGAGTGTACTTAGCTGTTACTGGTGTACCGTTCTTATCTACACGTTTAACTGTTACACCTTTAGCTTTTCCTACGAAGTCAGGTTCTGGTGTGAAGGTTACTTTACCGTTTTCATCGATAGTGTATGTTCCTTCACCTGGTACTTTCTTCTCAGTTGTGCCATCGTCAAATGTTGGTTTAACAGTTTCATCGATTTCAACTGGAACTTCCTTACCGTTGATTGTAACTTTACCACCTTCAAATGTTGGTGTTCCTGATTGAGTTTGTCCTTTAGGACCTTCTGATTCAGAATCTTTTGAGGTTGGAGTTACTGGAACGACTACTGGAGTGTACTTAGCTGTGATTGGTGTTCCATTTTTGTCAACACGTTTAACTGTTACACCTGTTGCTTGACCAGTGAATGTTTTCTCTGGTGTGAAGGTTACTTTACCGTTCTCGTCGATTGTGTAAGTTCCTTCGCCTGGTACTTTCTTCTCAGTTGTGCCATCGTCAAATGTTGGTTTTACAGTTTCATCGATTTCAACAGTTTTTTCTTTACCGTTTACAGTTACTTTTCCACCTTCAAATGTTGGTGTTCCTTCTTGAATTGCACCTTGAACATTTGTAGTGATAACATCTGAACTTGTTGGTGTTGCTGGTTTTACAACTGGTGTGTACTTAGCTGTTACTGGTGTGCCGTTCTTATCTTCGCGTTGAACTGTGACACCAGTTCCCTTACCTGTGAAGTTCTTCGCTGGTGTAAAGGTAACTGTTCCGTCAGGAGCTACTGTGTATGTTCCTTCGCCTTCGATGGTTACTGAATCAACTGGATTTCCTGTTTTTGGATCAACCAATTTAGCTGGTTTATCTTCATTGATTTCAACAGTTTTCTCTTTACCATCGATTGTTACTGTTCCACCCTTGAATTCAGGTTTACCTGTTTGAGTTGAACCTTGAACATCTTCTGTTACAGCGCCTGTTCCTGTTGGTGTTACTGGTTTAACTTCTGGTGTGTAGGTTGCTTTAGCTGGAGTTCCGTTCTTATCTTGACGAACTACTTCAACACCTTTAGCTACACCTGTGAATTTTGGTTCTGGCTTGAAGGTTACTGTGCCGTCTGGAGCTACTGTGTATGTTCCTTCGCCTTCAACAGTTAATGAATCTACTTTATCTCCAGTCTTAGGATCTACCAATTTAGCTGGTACTGTATCGTCCATTTCTACAGTTTTCTCTTCACCGTTAACCATAGCTGTTCCGCCTTGGAATTCTGGTTTACCAGTTTGAGTTGCACCTTGAACATTAACAGTTTTAGCAGGTTCTGCTTCTGGTTGTGCAGGAATGATCGATGGAGTATAAGTTGTTGAAACTTTAGTTCCATTTGTGTCTTCTGCTTGAACATTAGCTGGTGTTACTTTACCAGTGTATGATTTATCTGTTGGTGTGAAGGTTACTTCTCCTGTTGCTGGATCGATTGAGTAAGTACCTACTGGCGTTACTCCGTCTTCAGCATAAGCTGGAGTTGTTTGTCCTGCTGGAACTTCATTTCCTTCTTTATCTAGAAGTTTGTATGAATTCTCTTTAATTGGAGCAATGTTGTCTCCAGGAACGAATGAAGGTGTTCCTTTTTGAGTGTCACCTTGGATAGCTTCTGATTTAGCTGCTTCTGCTGTTGGTGTTACAGGAGTAATCTTCGGTGTGTAAGTTGTTTCTACAGCTGTTCCATTTTTATCTTTAGCTTGAACGCGTACTGGTTGTACATCTCCTGAATATGTTTTATCTGTTGGCTCGAATACTGCAACAGCTTTTCCATCTACAGTTTTAAGAGTATATTTACCAATTACGTTTCCTTCTGGATCTTTAGCTGGTACCTCTTTAGCTGGTTTTCCATCTTCATCTAGAAGTGTGTAAGTATCTGGATCGATTTTTACAGATTTCTCTTTACCGTCAATCGTTGTCTTACCAGCTTCAAATGAAACTGTGCTTTCTTGAGTTTTACCTTGTACATCTGTTGTTGTAGCTGGCGTAGATGTTGGAGTTACTCCTACAATTGTTGGTGTATAAGTTGTTGATACTTTTGTTCCATTTTCGTCTTCAGCTTGAACTTTAGCTGGTTGAACTTTACCAACATAAGTCTTATCAGTTGGTGTGAAGGTTACTTTGTTAGTAGCTGGATCAATTGTGTATTCACCAACCTTTTTACCATTCTCATCTAATGCATCGACTGGCCCATTTGCTTCTGTTCCATCTGCATTCAACAATTTAGCTGAGTTTGCTTTGATTGGAACTGATTTCTTCTCACCACCAATTGTTGTTTCACCTGGTGCAAATGATACTGTTCCTTCTTGTGTTTCACCTTGTACTCCTGCTGATTCATCTGGAGTTGCTGTTGGTGTTACTCCTACGATATTTGGAGTGTATGTTGTTGAAACTTTTGTTCCATTCTTATCTTCAGCTTGAACTTTAGCTGCTTGTACTGGTCCAGTGTAAGATTTGTCTGTTGGTTTGAAGGTTACTTCTCCTGTCGCTGGGTTAACAGTGTATTCACCAACCTTATTACCTTTTTCATCTAAAGCATCTACTGGTCCATTTGCTTCTGTTCCATCTGCATTGAGAAGTTTTACAGAGTTTTCTTTAATTGGTACTTCTGTATTTCCTTCTGTAAATGTTGGTGTTCCTTTTTGAATTTCACCTTGAACACCAGTTGAAGTAGATGGTGCTGCTGTTGGGGTTACTGGTGTTACTGTTGGTGTATATTTACCTTTTGAAGTAACTGGAACTTTATTTCCTTCTGAATCAGTCGCTGTTACTGATACTTGTACATTAACACCTTTACCTTCTCCTGTAAATGTTGGAAGTGGTTCGAATCTTACTACACCTGTTGTTGGATCGATTGAGTATGTTCCTTCTCCTTCAACTACCACTTTGCCTTTTTCATTAGCTCCTTCTAGAGAGTATGCTGCTGTTGTCCAGTCTACATTTGTTCCATCTAGAGTGTTTGTTGCTGTATTTAACTCAGAGAAGCGATCTTTTCCTGATTTAGATGTTTGAGTTTGACCCTGCTTTCCTGTAGTTTCATCTTTTGATGGTTGAACTCCATATACAGTTGGTGTATATGTATTTTCTGTCGCTACTGTTACTGGATTTCCTGACTCATCATTGAATGTTACATTTGCTGAAACTTTTATCGGTGTAGCTGTTCCTACAAAGCCTTCTGCTGGAGTGAAACTTACTTCTCCTGTTGTTGAATCGACTGTGTAAGTTCCTTCTTTAGTTGTTACAGAAGCAACTTTATTTCCTGTCGTTGGATCTACTAGTTTGAAATCTGATACTGTAGTTCCTTCTTTTCCATCATTGAAATTATCTGCAATTGAGTCAGTTTGTTTTTGACCTTGAGCTCCTGATGATTTCTCTGGATCTGTTACTACGATGTAGTAAGTTGTTTCTGCTACTGCATCTTCTGTAACTTCACCAGACTCTGTTCCATCTACTGTTGGAGTTGTTACAACACCGTTTGAGTCTACTGCTCTCGCTGTTACTTTGTAACGCCCTTTTTGAGATAATACATAAGCATTAGCTCGAGCCAAATTTGCTTCTGCAGCTGTTTTAAGAGCTGTACGTGCTGTTTCTACAGCTTTTTCAGCCGCAACAGCTTCATCACGGGATGTAGTCTCAGTAGTTTTCAGTGTATCTAACTTAGTTTTAGCTTTTTCCAACTCAGCTTGAAGTGAAGCTTTGTATTCTCTAACTCTTTCAAGTTTTTCTTCAGCTAAAGCTTGAGCTGTTGGAGAAATAGAACGTAATTTAAGATTATCTAATGCTTTTTTAGCATCTTCTTCAATACTAGTTTGACGATCTAATAATTCTTGTAGATTTGCTAATTCATTAGCAGCTGTATGTGCATCTTTAATAGCATTTGCTGCTAGTTGTGATTTTTCTGCAGCTGTACGTTGAGCTTGAATATAAGCTGTTTCTTCTGCTTGAGCTCCGTCAAAAGTAGTTACTGTACCGTCTGGTGCAGTTGCTGTTACTTTTGTTTTAATCGTATCTGAATCTGTTACTGATGTTTTATCATCGATTGTATCTGCGAATGCTACATTTGCTTTGGTAGATTTAATTAATTTTACTGATGTACCTTTTGATTCTGAATAACTTGTTGAAGTTCCTGTTGGTTTAGCATTTTGAATTGATGCTACATCTGTAGAAGATGCTTCACGGTATGATACATACCCTTTGAAACCAGAAGTCGTTTCAAGTTTCCATCCTGCGTTTGATTCAGTAGCTGTAACGGTCGAACCATCAGATGCTGTCCATTGTTTAGATACTGAATCATAATTTACAGTTACAATAGTACCTTGAGCATTGGCTACTTGCATTTTCGGAACATTTGTAATTGTACGAGTAACATCTCCTACTTCTGTAACTTTTCCTTTTTCACGAATTTCAGCAATCTTATCTACTAAGTTAGCTGCATTAGAAGTTGCACTCCATGTACGAGTGAATTCATATACGATGTAATCAATATCTCCGTTTGCTTTCACATCAGTATACACACGTCTTTCAGTTAATGTAGAAGTTCCATTGCCATTGTCTACTAATTGATACGCATCCTCAGTTGGTAAATTATATTTACCAGTAGCACTGTTAAATGTAGCTGTATATTCTTTATTATTTACCCCTTTAACAGTATATACTTCACGTTGTAAATTAGCATGCACTCTATCTGTAGTTGCTTTCGCTGCAATACTATCTACACCTACGTATTTTGTGGATTCTGGAGTTACTGCTAAATTAATGGTTGAATCTCCTGAAGTTGATGCCGCTGCTAGTACTGCTCCTTCTTGTACTGCTGCATTTGTAGTACCTGCAGCTACTGTCCAATTGCCATCTTTAACTACAAGTTTCGTCACTGTTCCATCTGGCATTGTAATTTCCGCAGTATTTGCACCTTTTGAAATCGTTACAGGTACAGTTGTTGCATAAGCTTCAACATTCTTAACTGTAATCTTAGGAGCTACCGCAATCGTAATATTTTCATGCGCTTCTTGACCATTCATATTCCATTGATTTGAATTACCTGCAATTGTAGCATTATTATAGTCTTTTGCTAAAACAGCCGCTGTGAAAATTCCAGATTCCGTTGCTGTCCCTGTAATTAGTCCCGTTTGTGGAGTATAATCTAATCCAGGTACTACATCATTAATAGAAGTTTTTTCTCCATTTTTTGCATAAGTACCATTTACAGTTGTGTGAGCTGTAACTGGACGTGGTCCATTCATAGTTGTTAATGTTGATCCATCTTTAGCAGTAAAAGTAGCATTATAAATCCCTTTATTTACTGTTTTTGCACCAGCGATTACTCGTTCACCGTTAACTGTATAGTTAGTAGCATCATCACGTGTCATCGCATCATTATCAACATACTTAATATCATGACTTACTTCATCTCCAATAGTGACTAATTTAGATGAACCTTGAATTAATGGTGCAGTTGTATCTTGCCAGCCCATCCATCCTGAACGTAAGTTTTGGAAATCCATTACTTGTGTTGTTCCATCTGGTTTTGACACAGTTACTTTATAACGCATATCGTATACACCATTTTGAATGCTTGATGATACATATCCTTCAATTGTATCCGCTTTTTCATTATAAGCAGCACCCGGGATTAAGTTAGTTAATTCAATATTTGTAATCTTATATCCTGCTGCAGTAGCGGCATCAGAAAGACTAAAACGTTTCTTTACATCAGTTACATAAATGTAGTGATTTCCTTGTTCATAAGTATATCCATAAATTTCTGTTGCAAGGAATTCATATGCTCCATTAGATCCATACTGTGCATTTTGATCTAATGTACCTACTATAGTACTTCCTGTCGGACGTAATTTACCTTTCCATAGTTCAGCTTCTTCACCTAATTTTTGTGCTTCTTCTCTAGATAATGGAATATCCGTACGACCATTTTTACCAGCAACTGAGTTCACAGCTTCTGGTTGTTCTGTATTCTCAGATTGATATCCATGAACATAAATACGGTATGTTGAGTTGCCATCAAGTTCATAGTAAGATTTACCTGTCGCTGTAGCAAACTCCCCATTTTTCTTTCTTAATTCTGTTGAAGAATATGTATATCCTTCATTTGCAGAACGTAAGTTAGATCCTTTTTCGATTTCTTTTCCATTACGTTCATCTTTTGAGCCTGTATTTTCGATAGCGTTTGAATCAGACTTTTTCTCAGTATTTTCTGTTTTCTTCCCTACAGTTTCTTTACCATTTGTAGTGTCAACTGCTGGAGTTTCTTTTTTCTCAACTGGTTTATTTTTTAGTTTTGAGTTTACAGTCGTTACAAGTTTGTTGTAAGCAGCTTTTAACTCATCTTGACTTGTAGCACTTGAAAGAGCTGCCTTAGCTGACTCCAAGTCAGCACTCAAAAGAGCCAAACTTTCGTCTGTCTTGTTTGCATATTTTCCAGCAGCGAGTTTCCCAGCTACTTCATTCACATAAGACTCAAGTTGAGACTTGTCTAGTTTAGGAGCAACTTCTTCTTTTGTAACTGCTTCAGCAGTTTTTAGTGCATCTTCCTTTTTAGACTCTTCTACTTTAGGAGTCACTACTTCAGGTTTAGCTTCTTCTACTTTTACTTCCTTCGCAGTTTCTACTTTAGCCGTTTCTCCGTTCTCTTCAGCATTAGGTGATACTACTGCCACATCAGAAATGTTTCCATTTACCGCTGTTTCTGAGGCTAATACTGCACCATTTCCAAGAAACATCAAACCAGCTGCAATAGCTACCGATGCTGCTCCAAAGCTATATTTACGAATCCCATAACGGATGTATTTTTCTACTCTAAAATCTTGTTGTTGCTTGCCTTTCATCGAGACTAACAACCTCCTTTTGTTTTATATCATGTTTATAGATATAGTAAAAACCAAAACCCCTTCATTTCATTTATAAATGAAGGAATTGCCTCAAGTACTATATTTTTCCGAAACATGTATATTCATTCTATCACACTAGCTGGATATATTCAATTTATTCGCTTGAAAATAACATGAAAATTTCAATTTTTATCTATGTCATTCTCTAAAAAATAGTAAAAATTGTCTGAATTATATAAAAAAATCAACATTTTTTAACTTTTTTCACTATTTTTTGAGATTTCAACACATTTTTGAATCCGCCGACATTGTATAAACGTATATTATTTTGAATTGATTTTCATTTCTATATATTTTATTTTTGTATATTTATTAATTAAATCCGTTTGATTTTTTTCAAAAATATTTTATCATCTGTATTTCAATATTTAAAAGTATATTGAATACCAATCTCAACTAAATTCATTTAGAATTTCTGATTTAGCTGTTAAAAATTTTCATTTAAAGTTAGCTAAGAGCCAAAAAACCGATGAAATAAATCATCGGTTTTCTATTTGATGCGGATTAGATTAGCTAATTAGAAATTGTTTCACTTAATCTTCTTTCTTCTTGCGAGCTACAAGACCAAATCCACTCAATACTCCGAGAAGTCCAAGTGCTGCAAGGTTAGCATGGTCTTCTGTACCAGTATTTGGCAATTCACGCTTACCTTCAGCTTCTTTCACTGCTGTTGCTTGTACTGGTTGTGCTGGAGTAGCCGGTACTTGAGGTTTAGCTGGCTGTTCAGGCATTGCTGGAGTAGCTGGCTCAACTGGTTGTACTGGTGTTTGAGATTGCACCTTACGGTAAACATTGCGAACATTTCCATTCGCATCTGTTTCTGTACGAACTAACTCATAGCCTTCTAATGATTTACGTGGATGTGAACCATTTTCATCAGGAATAATCAATTCACCATTTTCATCTACAAATGTTGTTAACACTTTTTCTGTAATTGGTGTTGGATTATATGGATTTACTGATGGAGTTGGTGCTGGAGTTGTTACTTTTTCGTAGACATGCTCCACATCACCATTTGGAAGTTTCTTAGTTTCTACGAAACGATAACCTGGGATATCTTTCTTAGGTTGTTCGCCGTCTTCTGTTGGATAGTTTGGAATTTCGTTTCCGTCTTTATCCTTGTAACTTGTCTTAACTTTCTCATAAACGTGTTCTACATCGCCATTTGGAAGTTTCTTAGTCTCTACGAAGCGGTAACCTGGAATATCTTTCTTAGGTTGTTCACCGTCTTCAGTTGTTGTTCCTGGAATTACATTTCCATCTTTATCTTTGAATGTTGTAGTTACTTTTTCGTAAACGTGTTCTGTATCTCCGTCTTCAGTAGTTCTAGTTTCTACAAATTTATAGCCTGGGATATCTTTCTTAGGCGTTGTTCCCTCCTCAGTTGTTGTTCCTTCGATTACGTGTCCTTCTGAATCTACGAATGATGTAGTTACTTTTTCGTAAACATATTCTGTATCTCCATTTGGAAGTTTACGAGTTTCTACTACTTTGTATCCTGGAACTTCTTTTGAAGTTTTTGCTGGAGTTGTTCCTTCTTCTGTTTCTGTTCCTGGAATTGGGTTTCCATTTCTATCTACGTGTTTAGTTGTTACTGGTTCGTAGATGTGTTTCGTATTCCCTTTTTCATCCGTTTCAGTTTTAACAAGTTTGTATCCTGGAATTGCTTCTGATGGTTTTTTACCATCTTTAGATGGGATAAGTTCTGTTTCTGCACCATCTTTTCCTATGACTACAAATTTAGTGTCAGGACGTACAGTTGGTGTGTAAGAAGCTCTAACTGTTCTTCCGTTTTTATCTTTACGAGCTACTTCTACAGGTGTTGCTGTTCCTACGAATCCTTCTTCTGGAGTGAATGTCACTTTACCATTTCCATCGATTGTGTATGTTCCTTCTCCTGGTACTACTACTGGTTCATCAGTCGGTTCTCCAGTTTCTGGATCTACTAATTTAGCTGGAACTTTTGTATCTACATCACCTTTGAATTCTGGAGTATTTGATTGTGGAGTGTTTTTAGCACCTTCTGATACTACATCTTTCGTAGTTGTTTTACCTAATACTGTTGGAGTGTAAGTAGCTGTTACTGGTGTTCCATTCTTATCTACACGTTTCACAGTTACACCTTTCGCTTTTCCTACGAAGTTTGGCTCTGGAGCGAATGTTACTTTACCGTTCGCATCGATTGTGTAAGTTCCTTCTCCTGGTACTTTCTTCTCAGTTGTTCCATCTTCGAATGTTGGAGCTACTTTGTCATCAATCTCTACTATTACAGTTTTACCATTTACTTTAGTGGTTCCTGGTGTAAATACTGGTGTTTCTGATTGAGGTTGACCTTTATCACCGATTGATGTTACATCTTTAGAACTTGGAGTTACTGGTAATACTACTGGAGTGTATTTCGCTGTAACTGGTGTTCCGTTTTTGTCCACACGTTTAACCGTTACTCCGCTAGCTTTACCTGTAAAGGTCTTTTCAGGAGTAAATGTTACAGTTCCGTCTGGAGCTACTGTGTAAGTTCCTTCTCCTGGTACAACTTTTGTAGTTGAACCATCTTCAAATGTAGCTGGTTTAGTATCATCAAGTTCTACAGTTTTTTCTACACCGTTAATGGTTGTTTTACCTGCTTCAAAAACTGGTTTACCTTTTTGAGTTGCACCTTGTACATCAGTAGTTACTTCATCAACTGAAGTTGGGGTTACTGGTTTAACAGTTGGAGTGTATTTTGCAGTTACTTCTGTTCCATTTTTATCCACACGTTTAACAGTTACTCCACTAGCTTTACCTGTGAATTGTAGTTCTGGAGTAAATGTTACTACACCATTTTCATCAACTGTATATGTTCCTTCTCCTGGTACTACTTTTTCTGTTGTTCCATCGTCAAATGTTGGTTTAACAGTTTTGTCGATTTCTACAGTTACTTCTTGACCATTAACTGTTGTTTTACCAGCTGTAAATACTGGAGTTCCAGTTTGTTTAGCACCTTGTACATCTTCAGAGATTACGTCATCTGATGTTGGAGTAACTGGTTTAACAGTTGGTGTGTATTTAGCTGTAGCTGGAGTTCCGTTTGTATCTTTACGTTGAACTTCAACACCTTCAGCTTTACCTGTGAAGTTTGGTTCTGGTTTGAATGTTACTTCACCAGTTTTTGGGTTAATTGTGTAAGTTCCTTCTCCTGGTACTTCTACTGAAGTTTCGTCAGTTGGTTCACCAGTTTCTGGATTGATTAATTTAGCTGGTACTTGAGGATCGATAGGAGTCTTAGTGTTTCCTTCAGTAAATGTTGGAGTTCCACTTTGCTCTTGGCCTTGTGCACCTTCAGAAGTTATTCCTTTAGCAGTTGGGGTAACAGGCGTAATATTTGGAGTGTAAGTAGTTGTTACTGGAGTTCCATTTGTATCTTTTGCTTGAACCGTTACTGGTTGAACTTCTCCTGAGTAAGATTTATCTGTTGGAGTGAATACTGCAACTGGGTCTTTACCAGGCTCTTTTGTTAATGTGTATTCACCAATTACTTTACCATTTGTATCTTTAGCTGGTACTTTTTCAGCTGGTTGACCTTTATCATCTAATAATGTGTAAGTATCTGGGTCGATTCCTACAGTTTCTTCAGTTTTTTCTTTCGTCATTGGGTTTTCAACTTCAACTACCCCACCTTTGAATTTAACAGGTTGGCTTTGAGTTTGACCTTGAATATCTGAAGTTACTGATGGTTCTGCAGTTGGTTTTGTACCGATTACTACGGCTGTGTATTTACCAAGTGCTTGCGTTCCATTTTTGTCCACACGTTTAACAGTTAATTCAGTACCTTTACCAACGAAGCCTTTTTCTGGTTCAAATGTTACAGTTCCGTCTGCAGCTACTGTGTATTTTCCTTCTCCTGGAATTACTTTTTCTGTTGAACCATCTTCAAATGTTGCTGGTTTAGTTTCATCGATTTCAACAGTTTTTTCAATACCGTTAACGATTGCTTTACCACCAACAAAGTTTGGTTTACCACTTTGTACTTTTCCTTGAACACCTGCAGTTAGAACTTCTGTTCCTTCTGGTGTAGCTGGTTTAACTACTGCTGTGTATTCTGCAGTAACTGGAGTTCCATTTTGGTCTTTACGAACAACTGTCATTGTTGTTCCTTTACCATGGAATTGAGGGTCTGGTTTGAATGATACAGTTCCATCTGGAGCTACTGTATAAGTTCCTTCTCCTGGAATAACTTTTTCAGTTTTACCATCTTCGAATGTTGCTGGTACTTTATCATCCATTGGTACTTCTACTTCTTTACCATCAATTGTAGTTTTACCAGGCTTGAATTCTGGTTTACCACTTTGAGGCGCACCTTGAATATCTTCTGTAAATGTATTCACACCTACAGGAGTCACTGGTTTAACAGTTGGTGTATAAGTAGCTGTAGTTGGAGTTCCATTTGCATCTTTTGCTTGAACTGTTGCTGGTACTGGAGTACCTACGAAGTCTTTATTTGGTGTAAATATCACTTTACCTGTTGCTGGATCAATTGTATACGTACCAACTTCTTTTCCGTTAGCGTCTTTTGCTGGAATTGTTGTTGCATCAGTTGGTTGTCCAGTAGCTGGATCGATTAATTTAGCTGGTTGTTCAGCATCAATCTTCATAGGAACTTTATCGTTACCTGGTGTAAATGTTGGAGATCCTTCTTGAGGTTGTCCTTGTACACCTTCAGTAGATTTTGGAGTTCCTGTAGGCTCAACTGGAGTGATGCTTGGAGTGTAAGTTGTTGTTACTGGAGTTCCATTTGTATCTTTGGCTTGAATCGTAACTGGTTCAACTTCACCTGCATATGTTTTATCAGTTGGTGTAAATACCGCAGTTACTTTACCGTCTACAACTTTAAGTGTGTAAGTACCGATAACATCTCCTGCTGGGTTTTTAGCTGGTACTGATTCTACCGGTTGCCCATTTTCATCTAATAATTTGTACGAAGTAGTATCGATTGGCACTTCTTTTTCAATACCGTTAACAGTTGCTTTACCAGGTTTGAATGTAACTTCTTTCGATTGTTCAACACCTTGTACATCAGTTGTTTCTGATGGAGTTGCCGTTGGTGTTACACCTACGATACTTGGAGTGTAAGTTGTATTAACTTTAGTTCCGTTTTCGTCTTCTGCTTGTACTTTAACTGGTTGTACTTTACCTTTGTATTCTTTATTCGTTGGTGTAAATGTTACTTTGTTAGTAGCTGGGTCAATTGTGTATTCACCTACTTTGTTTCCATCTGGATCCAAAGCATCTACTGGAGTACCAGGAGCTACTGGGTTACCTGAAGCATCAAGTAGAACCGCTGAGTTAGCTTTAATTGGTACTGATTTTTTCTCACCTTCTACTGTTGTTTCACCAGGTGCAAATGATACAGTTCCATCTTGTGTTTGTCCTTGGATACCCGAAGATTGAGCTGGAGTTGCACTAGGTGTTACACCTACGATATGTGGAGTATAAGTAGTATTTACTTTAGTTCCGTTTTTATCTTCTGCTTGTACTTTAGCTGGTACAACTTTTCCAGTGTAAGTTTTATCTGTTGGTGTGAATGTTACTTCACCTGTTGCTGGGTTTACTGTGTATTCCCCTACTTTATTTCCTTTTTCATCTAAAGCATCAACTGGGCCATTTGCTTCTGTTCCATCAGCATTTAATAATTTCACAGAATTTTCTTTAATTGGTACTTCTGCATTTCCTTCTGTAAATGTAGGAGTTCCTTTTTGAGTTTCCCCTTGTACTCCTGCTGAGTCTGATGGCTTAGCTGTTGGCGTTACAGCAGTTACTGTTGGAGTGTATTTTGTAGTTGCCGTAGCTGTTACATCTTGTCCGTCTTTATTTTGACCTACTGGTGCTGTTAATCTTACATCAACACCTGTTGCAGTTCCTTTAAATGTTGGAAGTGGTTGGAAAGTTACTTCACCTGTTGTTGGGTTAATTGTATAAGTTCCTTCACTATCTACTGTTACTGTGTCTGCTGGATTTCCAGTTTTTGGATCAATTAGAGTCGCAGGATATTTTTCACTTGGAGTTACTGTTGTAGCAGTTTCAGAATCACCTTCTGTTTTAAATGTTGGTGTTTTCTTCTGTTCTTTACCTTGAATATCTGTTGATGTTTCAGGGGCAGCAGTAATTTCTTTTGGAGTTACTGTTGGAATATAAACAGCATCCATAGTTTTTGTAGCTCCTGCTGAGTGAGTTCCATCATTGATGTTTTCAAGTCCATTTTGTCTTGTTAATGCAGTCCATCCACTTGATTGACCATTTGAGTCTACCGCACGTAGTACGATACCATCAGCTTTACCTACGAAGTTAGCTTCTGGAGTGAAAGTAATCTTATCATCTGTTACTGTATAAGTACCTTGACCTGCTTTAGTGTAATTTTTTGTTAATGTTCCATCTGGATTAACGATCATTACACCTTCAGATTGAACTTTCTTAGTAGTTTCTGCACTAATTACATTACTTTGTTCAGTGTAGTGAATTTTACCGTATGAGTTAAATGTAGTTTTACCATTGTTAGAACCTAAGTCAGATGCATCATCACCTGATGGACGTGTTCTAAACTCGATACCAACTGATTGAGTTTCACCTTGTTTACCAGTAGTTTCTTCTTTATCTCCACGTGGTGGGTGAGCTACTTGAATTTGGTTATCTTCAACTTCCCCAGAGTATGCAATTCCATTTGGTCTTTCTACTTGAGCTTCATCTTTTGCGATACGAACACGGAAGTTCACAACATCTTTGCTAGTGTCGATTACTTGAGTATTCTTAAATGTTAATTCTACAATTTGGTTGTTTCCATTTACTTGTACAACATCGGATTGTTCACCTTCATCAAATTTACCATTTCCGTTGAAGTCGATAAATCCACGCACATAAGCCGGTGCAACTGTATCTGTATACTTGTCATTACCATTTGCTGAAGCGTAAAGTTTTACTTTATAAGTATTATCTGGCCCTTGGATGAATTTAACTTCTGGAGCTCCTGTATCAACGTTTGTGTGTACATGTTCTTCTGAAATTAATTGATCTACACCTTCATCTCCAGTTTCTGTTGCATCATCAGAACCTATTCCACGTACTCTTGTACCTGGTGCAGAGTCAATATCTGCTTTAACTTTACCTAAGAATGGTTGTTGAATTTGTTTAATTGCCTTTGTATCATAATCAATAGATTGAGTTCTTAAGTAGTGTTCAGCCATTCCATAAGATTCTGGAAGATCTCCGAAATCTGAGAACTTAATACCGATCATAGAAGACTGTTGTCCAGAAGACATGATATAAAATCCTACTTCACTTACATTTGCTGTAGATAATACTGGAGTTCCTGCTCCACTATTATTACGATATCCACCGAATACTTGAGAACCAAGACCTGCAGTAGCGGCATCAGGAGTTGCAAATTTTCCACCATTTAAGGCGTTATAGAATTTTTCATCTTGCCATTTAAGGATAGCAGTTTTACCACCATTCATATCTTTAAATTTATCAAGTGGAACATAAGCATTTTTATTTGAACTATAACCAACAATCGCAGCTAAGTCCCATGGAGTACCATTAGTTGTATAAATTTCAGACTCAAGTGTCCCGATATCTTCCCCAGATGTCATAACAATACCAGGTTTTACAGGTTTACCATTATAAGTCGCTGTTACATCGAATTTAACTCCAGCCGCTTGACCATTTTTAGGTTGTCCTGCAGGGTTTGTTCCTGCAATTGTTGTTTTAGCTTTACCAGTTGTCAGACCAGAATTAGCAACGTGAGTATATCTATTTTGAGGATTCGCTCCAAGTCCTGTTGCTCCATTTTCTGGATTAAATTTATTTTCTTTATCCGGTTGATAAGAACTTTCTAAATCAGTTCCAGCTACACGGTTTTTGAATATTTCAGTTGATTCAAATGGTTTCAATTCTTTAACCGTCATTGTAACGACATAACCAGGAATCAATTCTTTTGTATATGTAGAACCAATTTGAAGTTGGTTAGATGCCGTTAGATTTGTCCACGCACTTGTATCTCCAAAGTCTAACCATTGGATTTGATCATTTAAGTCTTTAATTTCTTTTAAGTTATCTTCTTTCGTTTTAACTTTGATATCTGATAATGAAGAATAACCATGATCTTCTAACCATTTTTTACCTGTTTCAGTAGAGGCATCTTTAAGTGCTGTTGTTTGAGCATCTGCCAAGTTTACTGCAAACTTACCATCACGACCGATTCCTGCATTTTTCAATTCATTGTAGACTGCAAGGATTGATTCGTTGAGGCGTTCCAATTGAGCGTCTACTTGCTCTTTTGTGACACTCTTATCAGCAAGAAGAGCCTTAGTTTCAGTAAGAACTACTTGGTTTTTAGCGACTGCTGCTGTAACTGCTGCCTTGTTTTCTTCTTTGACATCTGCCTGAGCAAGCTCAGTTTCAGCCAATTTATTCGTTACTTCAGCTTCTGACGATACTTGTGTCAGAGTTGTTGTAGCTACTGAAAGAGCTTTTTCAACTGGAGTTGCAGTTTTTTCTGCTTCAGCTTTTGCAGCTTCTTTTTCAGCTGCTTGTTTCTTATCAAAACCAGCAATATTTGACTCAGTTACAACTGTGCTCAAAGCTGATACAGTTTCTGCTTGGGTATCTACATCGGCTTGACTAGCATCTGCTTTTGCAAGAGTTGCTTTAGCTGTTTCCAATACTTCCTTAGCTGAGCTTACTACTGTAGCATCTGCATATTTAGCAGTTGAAAGTTTAGACTCTAAAGTAGCAATACTTGCTTCAAGGATAGCCTTGTTTACTTTCTTAGCTTCTTCTACTTTCACTTCAGGTTTCACTTCTGCAACTTTTTCAGTTTCTACTGTTTCAGCTTTAGACTCAGCCTTTTCATTCTCCTTATCATCTTGACTAGGAGCAACTGTTGAAATAGCTATTTCAGCTGATTGCACTTCCGTTGCTGATACCGCACCGTTACCTAGGAACATTAAACCAGCAGCAATAGCTACTGATGCTGCACCAAAGCTGTACTTACGAATACCGTAACGAATGTACTTTTCTGTTCTAAAATCTTTTTGTTGTTTGCCTTGCATGAGACTAACAACCTCCTTCTATATCATTTTTTAATATCTTGAAAATAAAAAATTTCGGCATTTGTAAACATTTGACATAACAATGTTTTATGTGTCGAAAACCTGCACTTAAGATACAAATTAATAATAACACATCTATTTCATAAGTTCAAAGTATTTGACTTATAATTTTCACCAAAATAAATAAATTTTATATTTCAAAGTTACTTTTTGGATTATAATGTTTAATATATGTTTCGTTTTTTATATTTTTAATTTTTATTTTATAAAATATAATGAGGTGTTTTTAGTTTTTATCGAATTTTAATACTTTATTCTTCAGAAAATGTTTGACAAGCACAGAAAAACCAATGATCAAAAATCATTGGTTTCTACTTTACTAAATACTCATTAGAAAAAATCGAATTAATCTTCTTTCTTCTTGCGAGCTACAAGACCAAATCCGCTCAATACTCCGAGAAGTCCAAGTGCTGCAAGGCTAGCATTGTCTTCTGTACCAGTGTTTGGCAATTCACGCTTAGCTTCAGCTTCTTTCGTTGCTGTTGCTTGTACTGGTTGTGCTGGTTGTACTGGAGTAGCCGGTACTTGAGGTTGTGCTGGCTGTTCAGGCATTGCTGGAGTTGCTGGCTCAACTGGTGTTGGAGTTTGAACTTTTCTGAAGATATGTCTGATACTTCCATTTGGATCTGTCACAGTCTTCACATATTCGTAACCTGGAATTGTTCCTGGCACTTTAGAACCTGGTTCAGACGGTTTCACTGGATTACCATTTTCATCTGTCCAAATTGTAATATTTTGATTACCTGGATTTGGTTGAGGAACAGGTGAAGGTGTTGGAGCTGGTGGTGTTACTTTTTCATAAACATGCTCGACATCACCATTCGGAAGTGGTTTTGTTTCTACGAATCTGTAGCCTGGAATATCCTTCTTAGGTTGTTCCCCTTCTTCTGTTGGAGTATTTGGAATTGGATTTCCATCTTTATCCTTGAAGAATGTTTTCACTTTTTCGTAGATATGCTCAGTATCTCCATTTGGAAGTGGTTTTGTTTCTACGAAGCGGTAGCCTGGGATATCTTTCTTAGGTTGTTCTCCTTTTTCAGTTGGAACTTTTGGAATTGGATTTCCATCTTTATCCTTGAAGAATGTTTTCACTTGTTCATAGATATGACGAGTATTTCCATGCTCATCAGTGATTGTTTCTTTATATCTATATCCTGGAATATCTACCTTAGGTTGTTCTCCATCTTTACTTGGGAATCCTGGAATTTCTTTACCATTTTCATCTACATAGTCTGTTCCTGGACGAACTGTTGGAGTGTATTTCGCAGAAATATCTTTTCCTGCTTTATCTTTTCTTACAACAGTCACACCTTCTCCAGTTCCTACGTAATCTGCTTCTGGAGTAAATGTTACTTTACCATCTTTATCGATAGTATAAGTTCCTTCTCCGTCAACAACCATCTTAGTTGAACCATCAGAGAATGTTGGTGGTACATCTAAATCTACGTCTCCTGTGAACTCTGGAGTTTCAGATTGAGGAGTATTCTTAGGTCCTTCTGTAGTTTTGTCTACAGTCGCTGTTACTGGTGTTACTGTTGGAGTGTATTTAGCCGTTACTTCTGTTCCGTTCTTATCTACACGTTGTACAGTTACTCCTGTAGCTGTTCCTAGGAATTCTGGTTCTGGTGTGAATGTTACTTCTCCAGTCTTAGGATTAATTTTGTATGTTCCTTCGCCTTCAACTGTTACAGAATCAACTGGATCACCTGTCTTAGGATCGATTAGTTTCGCTGGTTCGTCAGTATTAATTTCAACAGTTTCTTCTTTTCCATTGATTTTCACTGATCCACCATTGAATACTGGTGTTCCTGTTTGTGGTTGACCTTTAGGTCCTACTGATGTCTTATCTTCTCCAATTGGCGTTACTGGCACTACTTTTGGAGTATACTTAGCTGTTACTGGCGTTCCATTCTTATCTACACGTTGAACTTCTACACCTTCTCCTTTTCCAGTAAATTGTGGTTCTGGTTGGAATTTAACTTTACCATCTTCGATTGTGTATGTTCCTTCTCCAGGAATTACTACTGGTTCATCAGTTGGTTCTCCTGTTTCTGGATCAAGAAGTTTAGGTGCTTTTGTTTCATCAATCTCAACAGTTTTTGGTACACCATTAACCGTTACTGTTCCACCTTTGAATTCTGGTAATCCTGTTTGTGGTTTACCTTGAATATCTTTAGATTTAGCTGGTGTTGCTGTTGGAGTTACACCTTTAACTTTAGGTGTATAGCTTGCTTCTACAGGTGTTCCGTTCGCATCTTTCACTTGAACAGTTACCCCTGTTGCTTGACCAGTAAATTGTGGTTCTGGTGTGAATGTTACTTCTCCAGTCTTAGGATCGATTGTGTATTTTCCTTCATCAGGAATCACTATTGTGGTTTTATCAGTTGGCTTCCCTGTTTCTGGATCGATTAATTTCGCTGGTTGCTCATCAGTAATTGTAATTGCAACATCAGTATTTCCTGGTGTGAATTTTGGTGTTCCATTTTGTTCAGCACCTTGTACATCTTCTGACGTAACGTCTTCTCCTGTTGGTTTAACTGGAGTTACCGTTGGAGTGTATTTAGCTTTTACAGGTGTTCCGTTTGTATCTTCACGTTGAACTTCTACACCTGTAGCTGTTCCTGTAAATTGTGGTTCTGGTTGGAATTTAACTTTACCATCTTCGATTGTGTATGTTCCTTCGCCTTCTACTACAACTTTATCAGTTGGTTGTCCTGTTGTTGGATCAATTAGTTTTGGAGCTTTTGTTTCGTCAATTGGAACAACTTTCTCTTCATCATTAACCGTTACTTTTCCACCTTTGAATTCTGGTAATCCTGTTTGTGCTTTACCTTGAATATCTGTTGTTTCAGCTGGTGTCGCTGTTGGTGTTACAGGTTTAATGTTAGGTGTGTACGTAGTTCTTACTGGAGTTCCGTTTGTATCTTTTGCTTCAATTGTTACTGGTGGAACTGGCCCTACATATGTTTTGTCTTCTGGTGTGTATACTGCAACTGGATCTTTACCAAGTTCTTTCACAAGAGTATACTTACCGATTACTTTATTTGGATCTTTTGGATCTTTTACAACCACTTCATTAGTTGGTTTTCCATCTTCACCTACTAATGTAACTGAACCTGGATTAATCGGTACTGGATCTGATTTAATTGGATTTCCAACTGGATCTTCTAAATCTGCAGTTCCACCTTTGAATGTAATAGGTTGTTTTTGTGTTGCACCTTGTACATCCGTTGATTCAGCTGGCTTAGCTGTTGGTTTAACCCCTACGATTACTGGAGTATAATCAGCTGTTGCCGGTGTATTGTTTTTATCAACACGTTGAACTGTTACTGGTTGTACTGGCCCTACATATGATTTATCTTCTGGTGTGAATTTCACTACTCCTGTAGTCGGATCTAAAGTATATTTACCGATTACATTTCCTTCTGGATCTTTCGCTGGAAGTTCATTTGAAGGAACAGGTTGCTTCGTTTCTGGGTCAAGTAATGTTGCTGGTTTATCGTAATCGATTGGTACTGCTTCATTACCTGGTTTGAAGTAAGGTTTACCATTTTGTTCTTGACCTTGTACTCCTGTAGTCACATTATCGAATCCTTGTGGTACTACTGGTTTAACAATCGGTGTGTATTTCGCAGTAGCTGGTGTTCCATTGGTATCAACACGTTTTACAGTTACACCTCTAGCTACTCCTGTGAAGTCTTTTTCTGGTTGGAAGTGAACTGTTCCATCTGAATCTACTGTGTATGTTCCTTCTCCTGGTACTACTTTTTCAGTTGTTCCATCTTCAAATGTTGCCGGAACTTTATCATCGATTGGGAATTCATCGTCCCCTGGTGTAAAGACTACTTTACTTTGTTGAGGTTTTCCTTGAAGGTTTGTCGTAGTTTTATCTTGTCCTTCTGGTACTACTGGAGTCACAGTTGGAGTATAAGTTGTTTCTACTTTTGTTCCGTTTTTGTCTGCCGCTGTTACTTTAGCTGGGGCTGGTGTTCCAGTAAAGTCTTTATCTGGTTGGAATGTAATTACTCCAGTTTCTGGATCTAAAGTATAAGTACCTACTTCTTTTCCATCTTTAAGAGCTGGCATTGTTGTGACTTCTGCACCTGTTGGATCTACAAGTTTCACTGTAGATTTATCGATTGGCGCTGTTTCGTCACCTTCTTTGAACATTGTAGTAGCATCTTGAGTTTGTGGTTTACCTTGTTTTCCACTTGTTTCTTTTGGTTCTGCAGTTGGTTCTACTGCTTCCACTTCTGGAGTGTAGTCTCCACTAGATGTAACTTCAACTTTATTTCCTTCTGAATCTGTTGCTGTTACAGCTACTTTAACATCTACTCCTTTTGCTTTACCTTTGAAGCTTGGTTCTGGTTGGAATGTTACTACTCCCGTAGCTGGATCAATCGCATATGTTCCTTCGCCTTCTACTACAACTTTACCTTCTTCATTCGCACCTTCTAATGAGTACTTAGCTGTAGACCAGTCTACATTTGTTCCATCTGGAGTGTTAGTTCCTGTGTTTAATTCAGAGAAACGATCTTTTCCTGATTTAGATTCTTGAGGTTGTCCTTGTTTTCCTTTAGTTTCATCGCTTGATGGTTTAACCCCATATACAGTTGGTGTGTAAGTAGTTGAAGATTCTACTACTACTGGTTGCCCATCATCACCTGTTAATGTTACATTCGCTGAAACTGTTAATGGTTTAGCTGTACCGATAAATCCTGGAGCTGGTGTGAAGTTCACTTTACCTGTGTTTTCATCAATTTCATAAGTACCTTCATCAGTAGTTACAGAACTTACTTTTTTACCAGATAATGGGTCAACTAGTTTGTAGTCAGATACTTCTGCATTATTTGGTAAACCAGTCTTGAATCCTGTTTCCATTGAATCAGTTTGTTTTTGTCCTTCTGCTCCAGCAGATTTTTCAGGTTTAGAAACTACAATGTAGTAAGTTGTTTCTGCAACTGCATCTTCTGTAACTTCTCCTGAATCTGTTTTTCCTACTGTTGGAGTTGTTACAACACCATTTGAGTCAACAGATCTTACTGTTACTTTATAACTTCCATATTCACCTAATGTATATGCTGCGATTTCTGGGTTTGCTAAGTTTTTCTCAGCTGCTGTTTTCAATGCTTCACGAGCTGTTTCTACAGCTTTTTCAGCTGCAAGAGCTTCATCACGAGCTGATTTCACTTTTGCTTCTACATCAGGTAATGCTGCTGCCGCTTTATCTAATTCTGCTTTTAGTGATGCTTGTTGTTCTTTTGCCGCATTTAATTTCTTCTCAGCTAAATCTCTCGCTGTTGGTGAAATTGTACGAAGATTTAAATCGTCTAAAGCTTTTTGAGCATCTTCTACAATTCTATCTTGACGGTCTACTAATTCTTGAATTTTCGCTAATTCATTATTTGCTCCTTGAGCGTTCGCAATCGCTTCTGCTGCTGCTTTTGTTTTTTCTGCTGCAGTACGTTGTGCTTGAATATATGCTTTTTCTTCTGCTTCTGCTAAATTAAATTCTTTTTTAGCTCCACTTGGTGAAGTTACTGTCAATTTAGTTTTAATTGTCTCAGATTGAGCATCATCTGACTCATCGTCAATTTTATCTTCAAATGCTACATTTGCTTTTGGTGATTTCAATAAGTCTACAGAATTCCCTTGAGTATCTGAATAACTTGTTGAAGTTCCAGTTGGTTTATCATTTTGAATAGAAGCTACGTCTGTTCCTGTTGCTTCACGGAAAGCTACATATCCTTTAAATCCTGAATCTGTAGAAATCTTCCATCCAGCATTTGATTTTTC
This sequence comes from Streptococcus pseudopneumoniae, assembly GCF_001076775.1. Lineage (GTDB taxonomy): Bacteria > Bacillota > Bacilli > Lactobacillales > Streptococcaceae > Streptococcus > Streptococcus pseudopneumoniae_G. The sequence goes on along the minus strand of NZ_JVGV01000034.1, from coordinate 127,100 downwards.
AGCAGTAACTGTAGACCCATCAGAAGCAGTCCATGTATTTGTTGCTGAATCATAAGTTACAGTAACCGTAACTCCTTTTGTATCAGCTGTTTGCGCTTTTGGTAATGCAGTAACTGTACGAGTTACATCTCCTACGGCTGTTACTTCACCATTCTTACGAATTTCTGCAACTTTTTCTGTTAAAGTAGCTGCTGAAGATGTTGCATTCCATGTACGAGTGAATTCGTATACAATATAGTCAACACTACCATCTGCTTTTGCATCTGTATAAACACGACGTTCTGTTAATGTTGTAGTTCCATCTCCATTGTCTTTTAAGACATATGCGTCTTCATTTGGAAGCGTATATTTACCAGTTGCACTATTAAATGTAGCTGTATATTCTTTATTATTTGCATCTTTCACTTTCACAACTTCACGTTGTAAGTCTGCACGAACTTTATCAGTTGTTGCTTTCGCTACAATACTATCTACTCCAACATATTGTGTAGAGTCTGAAGTAACAGGAATATTAATTTTAGACGCTGCTGTTGCCGAAGCATCTCCAAGTTGATCTCCTTCTTTTACAGCTGTATTAGTAGTTCCTGCAGCTACAGTCCATTTACCGTCTTTTACAACTAATTTTGTAACTGTTCCATCTGGCATTGTGATTTCTGCTTTATTAGCACCGTTAGAAACAGATACTGGAACTTTTGTTGCATACGCTTCAACATTAGATACAGTAATTTTTGGAGCTACTGCAATCGTAATATTTTCATGAGCTTCTTGACCATACATATTCCAATCCTGATTTTTCGCATTGGTTGTATTATTATAGTCTTTGGCGTAAACATTTGCTGTATAAATTCCAGCTTCTGACGCTGTTCCTGTAATATCTCCAGTTTTTGGATCATAATTTAATCCTGGTACAACATCATTTATCGAAGTTTTACTTCCCGTAAAATTACCATTTAAGGCTGTGTGGGCTGTAACAGTTTGTGGTCCGTTCTGGGTATTTACTTTAGATCCATCAACTGCAGTAAAGGTTGCTCCATTCGTGCCTCCAGGAGCCGTTTTTGAACCGGCAACAACTTTTTCTCCATTACTTCTGTATACATAACCAGTTCTTTCATCACGACTCATTCCATCGTTATCAACATATTTAATATTATGGTTCACTTCATCTCCGATTGTGACCATTGTAGATGTACCTTTAATTAATGGAGCTGTTGAGTCTTGCCATCCAATCCATCCAGCTGTTAAGTCACGGAAAGTAACTTCTTGAGTAGCTCCATCTTTCTCTACAGTTACAATATAGCGCATGTCATATACACCGTTTTGAAGAGTAGATGCTACGTATCCTTCTACAGTATCTGTTTTTTCATTATATCCTGTACCAGGAACTAAGTTACTTAGTTGGATATCTTTAATTTTATATCCCGCAGCTTCTGCTTCTGGTGATAAAGTAAAACGTTTTTTAGCATCAGTAATATACACGTAGTGATTGCCTTGTTCATATGTGTATCCATAAATTTCTGTCGCTAAATATTCATAAGATCCACCCGCACCCCATATTGTATTCCCATTAGTTTTTCCTGTAGCACGAAGTTTCCCTTTCCATAGAGCAGCTTCACGACCAAGTTTCTGAGCTTCTGTTTTTGATAAAGGAATATCAGTACGACCACTTATCCCTGCTTGTCCACTATTAGCCGCAGGCACTTCTGTATTCTCTGATTGATAACCATGAACATAAATTTTGTAATTGTTGTTACCATCTAATACTTTGTAAGATTTACCAGTAGCTCCATTGAATTCGCCATTTTCTTTTCGTAATTCTGTGGAAGCTGCTGTATATCCTTCGTTAGCTGAAAGAGCTACCGCGAACTTACCATCACGGTTAATCCCTGCATTTTTCAACTCGTTGTAGACTGCAAGGATTGATTCGTTAAGGCGTTCCAATTGTGCATCTACTTGCTCTTTTGTGACACTCTTATCAACCAAAAGAGCCTTAGTTTCAGCAAGTACTGTTTGGTTCTTAGCGACTGCCGCTGTAACTGCTGCCTTGTTTTCTTCTTTGACATCAGCCTTAGCAAGTTCAGTCTCAGCTAATTTGTTTGTTACTTCAGCTTCTGACGATACTTGCGTCAGAGTTGTTGTAGCTACTGAAAGAGCTTTTTCAACTGGAGTTGCAGTTTTTTCTGCTTCAGCTTTTGCTGCTTCTTTTTCAGCTGCTTCTTTCTTATCGAAACCAGCAGTATTTGACTCAGTAACTACAGTACTTAATGCTGATACAGTTGCTGCTTGTGCATCTACATCGGCTTGGCTAGCCTCTGCCTTAGCAAGAGCTGCTTTAGCTGTTGCCAATACTTCCTTAGCTGAATTTACTACTGTAGCATCCGCATATTTTGCAGTTGCAAGTTTAGATTCTAAAGTCGCGATACTTGCTTCCAGTATTGCCTTGTTGACTTTTTTAGCCTCTTCTGCTTTCACTTCAGGTTTTACTTCTGCAGTATTCTGATTATCTTTTTTAGCTGAAGTTGCTGCTACTGCAGTTTCCGCACCTTGTACTTCCGTCGCAGATACTGCGCCGTTACCAAGGAACATCAATCCAGCTGCAATAGCTACTGATGCTGCACCGAAACTATACTTACGAATACCGTAACGAATGTACTTTTCCGTTCGAAAATCTTTCTGCTTGTCCTTCATTTTTGACAAATATCCTCCATAAAATAGTCTGATTATTAGCGATATTAATAGCCAAGATGATACATAAAAAGACCCCTTTATATTTTCTAAAATACTTAGAGGACCATCTTTTAGATAGTACCAGCAAACACCATCAATATTCAAAGCCATTTTATCATTTTTAAGTTTTTTTAGCAATAAATATGATAACAAATAAATAATTGTTTAAATTATTACTTATATAGTGACTTTATCTTTATAAAACAAATATTTTTATTGATATTTTATCTTATTTCATACAAATAAAGTCCTTATCCTGATATTGTATAAAACGAAATCTTATTTCTATATTTTATGAGTTATTATATTATTTCATCTGGTAATAATATTTAAATTTACATTATATAAGTATTTATAGCTATATTATATCTATTGTCGATAAAATATAAACTTTATCTTACTTTATATATAATATGGAATTTTAAAATTTAATATATAGATAAAAATAAAAATTCCTCTCTTAAAACTTAAAAGAGGAATTTTTATCATCCACAATTTACATGCATAATTATAATACCATGTTTTCAAATATTTTCCAAGCACTTTTTATTTTGAATCGTCAAATCTCTTATAAATCTTTCGCTTTTTATTTAATTTTTTTAAATCTCATTAAATAATATTTTTATTTGATGAGTTTTTAAACAAATATCCGAATATAACGTACGGTTTTTCACCTTCATCTTTCAATTGAATATTTTATGTTTTCATTTTTTTATAACCTAAATATTATATTTAAGGCCGTTTTATAAGCTTGTGTTAATATTTTTAAGAATCTATACACTTATCTATACATCTACCATTAATACCTCTAGAAAAAAACGTTCGGATTTTATCCCGTAACCTCAACAATTTCAATAATAGAATACAAAACTTTCTCTAAATTTTTCTCATAAGTCATAAAAGAAAAAACGAATGAAGCCACATCGATTCTTTAGAATCAATAACTAAAGACAAAAAAACGAGCACTTTCGCACTCGTTCTCTGATATAAACTACTGATTAAAGTGAGTTTACGTCAACTTTGATACCAACACCTTGAGTAGTTGTGATAGTCAAGTTTGTTACGTAAGTTCCTTTAGCTGTAGCTGGTTTTGCTTTTTGGATTGTTTCGTTGAAAGCTTTGAAGTTTTCAACCAATTTTTCAGCTTCAAATGATACTTTACCGATGATTGCTTGAACGTTACCTGCACGGTCAGCACGGTAAGTGATTTTACCACCTTTAGACTCTTCAACTGCTTTTGCAACATCCATTGTTACAGTACCAGTTTTAGGGTTTGGCATCAAGTTACGTGGTCCAAGGACACGTCCAAGACGTCCAACAAGAGCCATCATGTCAGGTGTAGCAATAACTACGTCGAAGTCCAACCAACCGTCGTTGATTTTAGCAACAAGGTCATCTTCACCAACAAAGTCTGCACCAGCAGCTTTTGCTTCTTCAGCTTTTGCACCACGTGCGAAAACAAGAACGCGTGAAGTTTTACCAGTACCGTTTGGCAATACCATTGCTCCACGGATTTGTTGGTCAGCTTTTTTAACGTCGATGTTCAAGTTGTAAGCAACTTCTACAGTTGCGTCAAATTTTGCAAAGTTAGTTTCTTTTGCAAGTGCTACAGCTTCTTCTACGCTGTATGCTTTTGTGCTGTCGATTTTCTCAAGAGCAGCACGAAGTTGTTTGCTTTTTTTAGCCATTTTCTATTCTCCTTGTAAGTGGTTCAATCGATTTTCATCTCCCACGTCACTTCTCGAAATGATGAAGTCTTGCGGGTTATATTGGGGGTGTTATTGATTAGTCAACAACAGTGAATCCCATAGAACGAGCAGTACCTTCGATCATACGCATTGCAGACTCTACGTTTGCTGCGTTCAAATCTGGCATCTTAGTTTCTGCAATTTCTTGTACTTGCGCACGAGTAACTGTAGCAACTTTAGTTTTGTTAGGTGTACCTGATCCTTTTTCAACACCTGCAGCTTTTTTCAAAAGAACAGCAGCTGGTGGTGTTTTAGTGATGAAAGTAAATGATTTATCTTCGTAAACTGAGATAACAACTGGAATGATCATACCAGCTTGGTCAGCTGTACGAGCGTTGAACTCTTTTGTGAATCCCATGATGTTGATACCAGCTTGACCAAGAGCAGGTCCAACCGGTGGAGCTGGTGTAGCTTTACCAGCAGGGATTTGCAATTTTACAAGTTTTTCGACTTTTTTAGCCATTTTTAAATCCTCCTTTGTGGTTTTGGCGGTAATTAAAGATTTTTACCTCCCACAAGTATGCTTTACACATACTCATCTATTATACACTATTTATCTAGAATTGCAAGAGAAAAGTTTATTTTTAATCGACATAATCTCCGCCTTCAAAGCCGTAGTATTCTTCCAAACTGAGACCACTTGCAGCAATTTCTTTTGCTTCTTTTCCGACATAACGAAGGTGCCATTCTTCAGCCATATAGCCTGTTTCCTTTTCCTTGCCTTTGAGATAACGGACAACAAAACCATAATCAGCCGCATGGTCCAAGAGCCATTGGGCCGCTTTTTCTTCTGTCACCAAATCACCATTTGTCCCAATCACATCAAAGGCTAAACCTGTCTGGTGCTCACTATAGCCAGGTCGGGCAGAGTAACGGTCAGCTGCTGCCTTCCCATCTTGGTTGACATAATCTTGATAGAGCTTGGTCTGAGTTTCATAACTTCTAAAGCCACTGTAATGGTCGCTAATGGGGAAACCTGCCTCTTGCATAGCTTTGATGAGTTTGACCAACTCTGCCTTAGCTGTTGGATTTTCCCCTGGATTATAGTCTTTAGACAATGGATAGTGTTTGTTGGCTACGATGATTTCATCGTATTTCCCTTGAATACTGTAATAGTCTCCTTTGTTAACTACTTCTGCTTTTTTCTGGGCAGCTCCTTGAGACTTACTTCCGACTGTTCCATCAGCTTTGGCTGTTTGTTCTGTTTTAGCTGCGCCATCTTCATTTTTTGCTTTTTCTTGTGAACAAGCTGCTAGACTCAAGGCTAGCAAGGCTGTCAAGACTAGGTATCTTTTTTTCATTTCTACTCCTTTATTTCTAATAGTTTATCTACTTCTAACGATAGACGTTTGACTAATCTTTTAATCTCATCCGGTTTTGCTTGGCAGGTTTCTGCTATCATTTCTTCAAAGGGAACCCACCAGACTGGTCCACGTCCATTGAGACCGTGACCATTCATATCACCTGTTCGTCTAGGAAAAAGATGCCAGTGGAGATGGGCATCACCATTTCCTAGCAGTTCGATATTCATTTTCTCAGCAGTAAAGGTCTTGGCAACTGCCTCTTGCACCAAACTCATTTCCTCTAGAAAACGGAGTCTTGTCTCCTTTTTCAAATGGTGCAATTCGGTGACATGTTCCTTGGCTAGAAAGAGACTATAGCCTGCAAAATACTGGTGGTCTCCAATCACAAGATAGCCTGTTTCCAACTCTTTGACAAAATAGGGATTTTCTCCCTTCTTGATGAGCTCAATTCTCTGGCAAATAAGGCACATATTAGTCTACCAATGCGCTCTTGAGATAGGCATCAACCATACGCTCTGTTGCGACCACCGAGTCAATATGAGTGCGCTCATAAGAATGACTAGACTCGATACCCGCACCAAGCAGAGCATGTTTGACTTCTGCCCCTGCAGACATAGCCGCTGAAGCATCCGAACCATAAAATGGATAGATGTCCAGCTTAAATGGAATGTCTTGCTCTTTCGCCAAAGCAACCAAGTGTTGACGGAAGTCATAGTGATAAGGACCTGAAGCATCCTTGACACAGATGGACACTGTGTACTCATCTGTCTGCTGGTCATCACCCATGGCTCCCATGTCCACAGCCAGATATTCGACTACCTGAGCAGGAATGTTAGAATTAGCCCCATGCCCCACTTCTTCAAAAACAGAAAAAGCAAAATGGGTTGTTACAGGCAATTCAATCTTCTCTTCCTTATAAACACGAAGCAGGTTAAGCAAAATCGCTGCGCTGACCTTATCGTCCAAATGACGAGACTTGATAAAACCTGTCTCTGTCACGACGGTTCGTGGATCAAAGCTGATGAAATCACCAACTTCAATCCCCAAGGCACGAGTTTCTTTTTCATTGGTTACTTTTGCATCCAAACGCACTTCCATATTGTCTTGCGTGCGTTCTGCAGTTCCTGCATCCTTATAAACATGGCAAGAAGTTTGGTGGATAAGGATGGTTCCTGATACCTTTTGACCTGTGCTAGCCACATGAACGGTACAGTTTTCACCTTCAATCATGTTCCAAGGAAAGCCACCGATACGATCCAGTTTGAGACGGCCGTCTGGTTTAACAGCACGGACAATAGCACCCAGCGTATCTACATGGGCAGTCACATAGCGATGCTCTTCATCATTTTGACCTTTGATGGTCACATTGACACCGCCCTTAGCTGTGCGAACCGGCTGGTAACCAAAACCTTCTAGAGTATTGACTAAATAGTCCGAAATCTCCCGAGTGAAGCCCGTTGGCGACGCAATGGCTGTCAGTTCTTTGATATATTCTACTGTTTGATTCATTTCTTCACCTCTTTTGCTACCTATTATAACACATTTATCATCGGATAAAAAAAGAAAATCACTCTTGTAGACTTGACCACAAAAGTGATTTTAGTGATTATTCCATTTCAAAAACATCGCTTTCTTGCTTGTTTGGTAGAACCAATGAGAGCAAGATTCCAACGATAGCTGGTACCAACCATGGGAGAGATGCCTTGGCAAAAGGAAGAGCGTTGACAAGGTTTGCAAGAAACTCAACCTTAAACGAGCTTCCTAATACGCTTGCAATGGCAATAGCTGTAACAACAGCAATTGTCAACTGCATACCTGGTTTTGAAAGAGCCACAAATTTGTTGACAATGACAATCATTACGATAGCAATCGTGATTGGGTACAAGATAACCAGTACAGGGATTGAGTACTTGATAATCGCATCAAGACCCAAGTTGGCAATAGCAAATCCAATCAAGGTAAAGGCTGTCGCATAAACCTTATAGCTGATTTGTGGGAAACGTTCATTAAAGAACTCAGCTGTAGACACAATCAAACCAACCGTTGTTGTGAAGCAGGTTACGGTAACCATGGCTGCAAGGAAGAGTTGGGCTGTTGAGCCAAAGATTTCTTGAGTGGCTTGTGACAAGATGTAAACACCTGGTGTTCCACCCTTCATCGCTTCAGCAGGTACTGGGAAATGATTTCCAAGGAAACCTAAACCGATGTAAAGAGCGCTGAAGGCAAGGGCAACAACGATACCAACCACCCAAATAGTTGAAATGTATTCCTTCTTACTTGAAAATCCAAGTTGTTTCAAGGTTTGAACTGCGATTACACTGAAGGCAACTGAGGCAAGGGCGTCCAAAGTATTATAACCTTCTAAGAATCCTGTACCAAAAGCAGAAGCTTGATAAGCAGCTGAAGCAGCTTGAGGACTTGTTCCACCGTATTTGAAAGCTCCCAGAACAACCAAGATAACAATCAAAATCGCAAAGACTGGCGTTAAAATACGGCCGATACGGTCCAAGATTTTTGATGGATTGAGCGAAATCAAATAGGCTGCCGCAAAGTAAAGCACGGTAAAGACAATCAAGCCAAGCCCTTTATTTGCATCCGACAAAAGGGGGCTAATCCCTACTTCGTAAGCTGTTGTAGCAGTACGTGGGATAGCAAAGAATGGACCAATTGACAAGTAAAGAACTGAGAGGTAAAGAGTCGCAAACCAAGGCGCTATCTTTGTAGAAATCTCGTAGATATATCCTTTAGGATTGAGCGTTCCAATAATAAGAGTCAAGACGGCGATACCGACACCTGAAAAGACAAAACCTGCGATGGCAGGAAGAAAATGTTCTCCAGATAGAGCACCTAGAGAAGGCGGAAAAATCAAGTTCCCCGCACCAAAAAATATTCCAAACAGGAGTAAACCTGTTAAGGCACCTTTTTTAGCCATGAAAATCTCCTTCATATTTATAAAATACTGACCTAGTATATCATGAATAGGAGTATGAAAAAAGCTTCACGAAGTAAATATTGAATGTTTTCAAGATTCTTAAAAATAAGAATTATCTAAAAATAAAATTCTCCTACCGAGATTACACCAAGTAGGAGAAAATTGTAATGTTTAAAGTTCTTCAAAGGCCATCATGCCACCTTGGACATTGATAACCTCATAACCTTGTTCTGATAAGAATTGGCAAGAGCGCGCCGATCTCATTCCAGATTTACAAATAACATAATGTAACTGGTCCTTGTCCAACTGATTATAGCTATCAGCCAATTGACTCAGAGGAAGATTCTGAGCACCTTCTAAATGAAGAGCTTCAAACTCATCCACTTCTCTCACGTCCACTAAAGAAAGTTGGTCGTTTTGGTAAAGCTGGTAAAATGCGTCAAAAGAAATTTCTTTCATTCTTTTTCTCCTAAAATAGTTTTAATTCTTTTTTTCAAATCCGGCACCACTTCTGACTCAAACCAAGGATTTTTAGCCATCCAGATTTGATTTCGCGGTGAGGGATGAACTAGTGGAAAATAGGTTGGCAAGTAGTTCTGGTAGTGTTTTACCCGTTCTGTCACCTTGCCACTGACTTTCTCCTGTAAATAGTAGGCCTGGGCATATTGCCCAATCAAGAGGGTCAATTGAATATCTGGTAATTCTTGCAAGAGCTGTGGATGCCATTTTTCAGCAAAGCCAGTTCTCGGTGGTAAATCACCTGACTTGCCATGCCCTGGAAAGTAGAAATCCATAGGCAGAACAGCAAAATATCCTGAATTGTAAAAGGTATCTTCATCCACACCTAGCCAGTCGCGCAAGCGGTCACCACTCTTATCTTTCCAGTAAAGGCCTGCTTCTTGGGTTTTAAGTCCAGGTGCCTGACCGATGATATTGATGCGAGCAGTCTTTGGCGCTGCAAAGAGAGGCTCAATGCCACGCTCTGTATAGCTGGCATTCTGTGGATCTGACATAATAGCCTGCTTGATTCTTTCAATTTGAGACATCTACTTTCCCTCCAAAAAGAAGTCTAAGCATACAATCTCAGACTTCTATCGTTTTATTTGATCAATTCGTAAATAGCTTCGGCATAGATTGCTGCTGCTCGGAAGAGATCATCCAAGGCGATAAATTCATTGGCTTGGTGCATGGTGTCAATTGAGTCTGGGAACATGGCACCATAGGCAACACCTCGTTCTAGCAAGCGACCAAAGGTTCCACCACCGATGACTTGCTCGTGACCTTTAAGGCCTGTTTGTTTTTCATAAACATTCAACAAGGTTTGCACAAGTGGATCTTCCATTGGCACATAGTGAGGGGTGTGACCGTGCTCAGAAAGGCTAACAGAAGCAACTGGCAAATTTTCAAGGATTGACTTGATTTGTTCTGGACTTGTTCCTTTTGGATAGCGGATGTTAAGGGCAATGGTATTGTCAGCACTTGTTTCATCGAAGCGGAAGACGCCGGCATTCATAGAAAGAGCACCCATCTTTTCATCCACATGAGCAATCTTGAGATTTTCACCCTCATGGTCGTTCAAGAGAATTTTACCAGCGATGTCAAGGTAGTCTTTGGCTGGACCAGCAAAGTCAAACTGACTAAGGAAGAGGGCCAGGTAAGTCGCACCATTGACACCTGAAGCAGGCATAGCACCATGGGCTGATTTACCAATGATCGTCACCTTGTATTGACTAGCTTCTTCTTGAATTTCTCCTCTGAGTTTGTGTTCTGCAACAAAAGTATCTAGTTTACTTTGCAAGTCAGCTAAGTCACCTGAAACAACTGCTGTTGCTGATTCAGGAACCATGTTTTCACGCAAACCACCTGTGAAGCTGTGAAGACGGGCAACACCTGCATTTTCACCTGCAAAGTGGAGGTATTCCGTGATATTTCCTTTTTCACCATTGATGATAGGGAACTCAGCATCTGGAGAGAAACCGAAGTCTGGTTTTGCAAGTCCTACATGCTCGAAGTAGTAGTCCATGTCTGCCCAGCCTGACTCTTCGTCTGTTCCAACGATGAAGCGAACTTTCTTAGAAGTTGGAAGGCCCAATTCTTTGATGATTTTCAAACCATAGTAACAAGCTGTTGTAGGTCCCTTGTCATCCGAAGCCCCACGCGCATAAAGGCGACCGTCTTTGATAGTTGGTGTGTAAGGGTCTGTGTCCCAACCGCTACCAGCTGGCACCACGTCCATGTGGGCAAAGATTCCGAGAACTTCTTCTCCATCACCAAACTCGAAGTGTCCTGCATAGTTGTCAACATTTTTAGTTGGGTAGCCATCGCGGTCTGCGATTTCAAGGAATTTTTCCAAGGCTTTTACCGGCCCAGGTCCAAATGGATGCTCAGCATCAACCTTGCTATCGTCACGTTCTGAGTTGATTTCCAAAAGGCTAAACAAGTCAGCCAAGAGGTCTTCTTTGCGTTTTTCTACTTCTACTGTAAAATCAATTGCTGTCATTTTTTTCTTCTTTCTATCTTTTCTCGATGATTTCATCTACTGGCAAGCGGTAACTTGGTTCCAATTTTTCGTCTGTGTATCCCACTGTAATCAAGAGTTCTGGGCGGAAGCGGTCTTCAATTTCCAAAACCTCATTGACTTTTGATTTGTCAAATCCAAGGATCAAATTTGATCCGATTCCTTGGTCTGTAAGAGCCAGAACCAAGTTCATAGCAACCAAACCTGCATTGAGGGCTAGGTAGTCGCTAACTTGTTGTTCATTGTAACGGGCAAATTCAGCTGGCAAATTTTTCATAAAGTATTGAAGTTGTTCTTCTGAGAAATTGTTAGCACCACCAACTCGGGCAATCTTACGAGCACGTTTGGCAAGGTCTGTATCCGTAAACAGGGCAATGGTTACAGGCGCTGATGATACCTGCTCAAAGTTGGAACCATAAGCCAATTTTGCCAGTTCGGCATTTTTCTCACGTACTACCACAAATTTCCAAGGCTGGCTGTTGTGGGCACTTGGTGCCAAGGTTGCAATTTCGATAGCCGTACGCACATCTTTTGGATCAACTGGCTTATCAGTGAAATGCTTAGTCGCATGACGTTTTTTATTTAATTCAAGAAATTTCATAATCGATTTCCTTTTCTAATTCTACTACTTCCATTCTACCATATTTTGAAAGAGCTTGCAGAGATTTTTCATAGAAAGAAATTGGAACAAGGATAAGCAACCGAATGAAGAAAATCATTTAAATAAGGAAGCCCCTCATCCAGTTCCAATTAATTTTCAGTTACTTAAAGGAACTAGTCTATCTTATATTCTGACTTTATAGCCTCCAAGAAATTCTTCACATCCTCTACATACCCATGCTTTTCTATTAAGCTTGCTAATAGTTCTAGATTGTGCCCCTGATAGTTATCGTCACGACGCAGTTCTTCATACATTTCGATAAAAGGAAGGCCCTTGGACTTGGCCAATTCTAACTCCGCTTCATAATCATAAGCGACTTTACGAAATAGGATATTTACCAATTCCCCATCTTCAACTTCTATCACAGCATACTGGGCACGGTGATTTTTTAACGCCTCCCAATCAAAATAGGGCATACCAATCGAACCTGGATTGATGATTTGTTGCCCTTGACTTCCATAACGAAGCAACTGCTTGTGGACATGACCATAGACTGCCACGTCGGTTCCCGCATCTAGCAGTTGGTCAAATTTATCTGTATCATTCCCAACCAGTAGATCCCCACCATAGTTTTTGTCAGGTAAATTATGAGAGATAGAAAAGCGCAACCCATCAACCTCTTTCTTTTCCAGCAAAGGTAAGCTTCGTAACCAGACAATCGTTGCAGGATCCATTCGCTCCATCAAAAACTGGGTCATTCGCATTGACTGGATTTCTTGTGGATGTTCCAAACCATATTCACCATCCAAGGCCTCAAGGACACAATCATCCCAATTGCCTCGAACACTGGCTGTGATAGGAAGGTCCTTTAACAGAGCGACCAAGTCATTTGCACCGGGACCGGGAAGAAAAATATCTCCCAGAAGCCAGTATTCACTGACTCCTTGATTTTTAGCATCTGCAATAACTGCTTCTAGCGCCGTCGCATTGCCATGAATATCTGATAAAATTGCGATTTTATGGTTCATGATGTTTTTCCTTCCGTTTGGTAATCTACTCTCTTTTCCGCCACTTGAGGCAAGGCTTCTGCCTCCTGCGGGTTCAACTTTCTCTGCACAGCCTCTGCAACCGCTCTAGGTACTCCAACTTCGACAATCTCATCCACACTGGCTTCCTTGATTTTGGTCAAAGACTTGAAATGCTTCATGAGATTCTGCTTGCGTTTAGGTCCCAGACCGTCAATTCCATCCAGTTGTGATGAAAAAGAATTTTTGGAGCGCAGTTGACGGTGGAACGTAATAGCAAAGCGGTGAACCTCATCTTGGATACGTTGGAGCAGGAAAAATTCCTGAGAATTGCGAGATAACTCCACCACCTCAAGCGGATCTCCAAAGAGCAATTCATGGGTTTGGTGCTTGTCATTCTTTTGCAGACCTGCAATGGGGATATCCAAGCCCAGTTCTTCTTGGATGACCTGCTTGGCGATATTGACTTGACCTTGTCCCCCATCGATGACAATCAAATCTGGAGGAGTCAAACCGTCACGCTGTACTCGACCATAGCGCCTGCGAATGACTTCTCGCATACTGGCATAGTCGTCTGGCCCGACGACAGTCTTGATTTTATACTTACGGTAATCCTTCTTACTAGGTTTTCCGTTGACAAAGACCACCATGGCTGAAACAGGACTAGTTCCCATGATGTTGGAGTTATCGAAGGACTCGATGCGAACTGGGGTGGGAATTTGGAGCAAGCGTCCTAGATTTTCAATAGCCCCCTGGGTCTTTTCAACAGATTTCTCCAGCAGGTTGAATTTCTGCTCTAGGCTGACTCGAGCATTCTTTATAGCCAAATTGACCAGTTGCTTTTTCTCTCCACGCTGGGGTTTGAGAATCTTGGTGTCTACCAAGGCCTTGACAGCTTCTTCGTCAATATCCTGCGGAATCAGTACCTCATTGGGAACTAGGTGAGATTTTTCTTGATAAAATTGTCCTACATAGGTTAGAAAGTCCTCATCCGGATCATTATAATAAGGGAAAAGATTGACATCGCGCTCAATAAGCTTGCCCTGACGAACAAAGAAAACCTGAACACACATCCATCCCTTGTCCACATAGTAGCCAAAGACATCCCGATTTTGGAGATCCTTAGCCATGACCCGTTGCTTGGTTCGAAGCGTTCCAATGGCTTGAATTAGGTCACGGTATTCCGCCGCACGTTCAAATTCCATAGTCTGGGCTGCCATTTCCATCTTGCCCTTTAGGTCATCAATGATTTTGTCATCTTGCCCTTTTAGGAAATCAGAAACCTCCTGAGCCATAGACTTGAAATAGGCCTCATCCTTCTTACAGATGGTGTGAGCCATACATTGACCGATATGGTAGTAAAAACAGACCTTAGACGGCGGATTGGTGCACTTACGAAAAGGGAAAATCCGATCCAGTAGTCGCTTGATTTCATTGGCTGCCCCCACATCTGGATAAGGTCCAAAGTAGAGACCTCCGTCCTTTTTGACCTGACGGGTGATAATCAAACGAGGATAGCGTTCATTGGTGATTTTGATGAAGGGATAAGACTTATCATCCTTGAGCATGATATTGTACTTGGGCTTGTTTTCCTTAATCAGGTTGATTTCTAGGAGAAGTGCCTCAATATTAGACTCAGTAACGATAAATTCAAAATCTACAATTTCAGACACCAAGGCCTCTGTTTTGGTATCATGACTTCCACGGAAATAAGACCTCACGCGGTTACGCAGATTTTTAGCCTTTCCTACATAGATAATGGTGCCGTTTTTATCCTTGTGAATGTAACAACCAGGGCTGGTCGGCAAGAGCTCTAATTTTGATTTAATCAAGTTATTCATAGTTCCATTATAGCAAAAAAGTAGGGAAAGTTAGTCCCCTACTCATTGGTCTCATATAATTTTCGAAGTCTTTCAACATCCTCTTTCTGGATACCATAAAAGGAACCTGCTGGTTGCATGACAGACTTTTCATCTGTATGGTCCAAGCCAATCGCATGCCCCAACTCATGTTCTGCCGTATGGACAATGCGCTCATATGAATAGCCATAGTTAGGATTGGACAGATAATAGTGATTCAACCGCACCGTTACGGATAAAAATTGCCCTGTTAAGAGATTGGTCTGACTTTCTGCCTCTCCTGCCACAGGAGTACCTCCGTCATTCATCTCAGTAGCCAAGATATCCGCCGTGCTGGCCTCAGTCACCAGTTCAAACTTAAAAGCACCAGTTTGATTCCAATTCTGGATTGCTTCTACATAAGCCTCTTGAAAGCGTGAATCCATCTGGGGATCTAGGTAAATACGAGCAGAAGCCTGCGGCCACCTTCCTTCAGAGTGTTGGTGGCTATCTGTCTGATTCAACTTAGGCAGTTGCCCTGTTTTTTCCCATTGGTCGATACTTTGTTGACCAATCTTTACTGACCGTTCTGCTTGCTTTAGCGCTCCTTGAAAATCCCCGTTCAGATACCAGAGAAGACCGAAAGCAAGAGCACATAAGAACACGACTATCCAAACTAGACGCCAAAACAAACGCCACACAAAAGAAAAGAAAGCCCCTATCAAACGAAAAATCCAGCGCATGTCCCTCCACCTTTCTAGCAAATAAAAGCTATTTTACTAAAACAAGCTGAAAGAAACCTAAAGACCGATTTTCTTATCTTAGCGTCCTAATATTTTTTTAAGTAACTGAATAGCTTTATATTTTATGGGAGATGGATAATAACGGAAAGTTCCTGCTTTACGTACAATATAACCATTAAAATTTTGTTTAAAACGTAAAACACCATCACTACCATCAAAAATCCCTTGAATACCTAGGAAGTTGTATTTAGGTATCCCACGTTTTATGCTTTCCAACATAACATATTTCTGAAGCAAAGCTGGTGCATAAAATTTATTAAACTCAGTATAGGAACCACTAAAAAGATAGGTCGTTTCTTGAGGCATATAAATAAATAAACTACCTGCTAAGACAAGATCTTTCTCTCCATATTTTTCAATCAACTCTCGTGCTTCTGCTTTTCGAACTTCAAAGCTTTCATACTGCCTAGCCAACTCTTTGTGTTCTTTTTTCTTTTGTGCAGAATCTGGATATTGTTCTAATAAGTGTAATGAGGTAGCTATTTTTTCAGATAATTCTTTTTGCTTATGTATTAAATTTTGTATATATTCTCCTAAATTTAGATTAGCAATTACAAACTCCGCTTGTTCTCCAAATGAATCATAAAAGTGCTCATAATATTCTAAACTTTTATCACTATATTCTCTACGTTCAGAGGTTTCTTTTGTTATATTCTTAAAAATCGAAAGTTCTTCACGGTTTAATTTTTTCAACTGAATACCAAATGTATCAGCCTTTTTCACCAAAGGTTTCCCCTTTTTACTAAAACTGTTAATCAAGGTCTTTTCAGTTAGCTCATTCAAATCTTTACAATATAACCAATCCGGTTCTCCACCTGGGTAACCTGTTTTTAAACCATCAAATTGATAACCCAAATCAGTCAAACCTTGAATAATACTTTTTTTCTCAGCATCTATTGGATTACCATCACTATCAAAAGTTTGGTAAGTTTCATAAGGTTTTACAATTAGCTCTAATGCACCATTCTGCTTAGCATATTCTTTTAACTCCGCATAAAAAACTGGCAGGGATTCTTTTCTCGTATAAATAGGCCCCGAATTGAGCTCCATATGCAAACCACCTAACATAGGTAAGCTATAAACCAGAGCTGCAACTTGAATTTCTCCTTCTTGTTTCAAAGCTAGATAAACAATTCGAGCTCCTCTTTTTTCTAACAAGTCCCCCATCTGGACCGATTGCATAAAGGAACGAGAAGAAACCTGATCAGAATAAGCCTGAAACTCTTCTTTCGTGAGTGTAATTAGTGCCATATACTTACTTTCTATGTTTTTTTCTTAATGTTTTACGGAAATCAAGAGCAAGTCTTAACAGAGGATAGAGAGGATGGGTAGGCATTGTAAATTCACCCAAGTATTCTTCGATCGTTGGATTAAAATTAGCTTTAAAACGATAGAGTCCACCATCTAAAGCATTCTCGACGCCTCCTAAATTTTGCCATAAAATGCCACGTTCAAAGGAATATTGAGCTGTCTCATACCAAGTCAAAATAGGGGCTTTATATCGTCTAAAATCTTCATCCATTCCTGCGTATAGATTGACAGAAGTTTGTCCGAATTCTAAAGTCAAGGTAGCCGCTAAAGGAACTCTTGCTTGACCTGCATCTATATATTCCTGCAAGAAGGTCAATTCCTCTAACAAACGTTCTTTTTCCTTCTTCTGCGCTTCTACTTTTGAAGTTCGAGTCGACTCAGTAAAGGTCTCTTCCAAGGCTCTGTTTTTCGCTAACTGTTCTTCTAATTCTTGCGAACGTTTAGAGACATCCAAGGTTGCCAAGGTGATATAGGCCTTGTCCTTAAAATTATCTAATAACTTTTTATAATAGGCTTCATTCCTCAAATGAATCTCTTTCCGCTTCTCGGTTTTTTTCATCAAAAAGGAAAAAGACTCCAATAATTCAGTTCCACCAAATTGAATCTCTACCCCCTTATTCCGTGCTGTTCGAATAGCCTGTTTTGTTGACTTGGAAAGTTTATCTTCTTCAAAATTTTCCTTGTATATTTTCGCCTGAATACGAGGTTGAATGGTGTCTCCCATTTCCTCTGTTTTTCCTGACCACCTTACTCCCATTTGTTGCAAACTATCAATAATAGCCAGATTTTCAGGAAATTCTATTTTTTCATGCTTGATTGAACTTTGCGATAGGCAAATACTTGGGTCAAAAATCACAAAAATCGCTCTCTTGCTTCGAGCATAGGACTTAATGGATTGAAGAACAAAGTTCAAGAGTTCAGCATCCTTATAATCTAATACAGGACCTCTTGGGATATAAAACATTCTATAGCCTAGAGGAAGAGTTTTAATCAAAATACTAGCTGCAGCCAGTAATTTATCTCCTCGGTAGGCGCCAAACTTTTCATGTTGCCAATCAGACTTAACCTCTTCCCAAGCACTACTTTGTAATACATTGACTAATTCATGTTCTTTAACAAACTGATCATATTCTAATGTGGGAATGCCAATTTGATAACGATACATCTCTTACTCTCTTTCCAACAATAATAGAATTTAACTACTATTCTACTATTTTTGTTTAGAAAGTCTAGTAAAAACATATTTTAGTTTCTATTCCATAGAAGACATGGTTATTGAAAGAGTAATACAAACTAAACTAGCTTAATCTCTCTTCTAATTTGAAATCGATTGGTAGGGTTGCTAAGAACCGTTCCAATTGTTTTTCCCAGTAGTACCATTCGTGAGTTCCAGCACTATGGCTATAGGTCACATCAAATCCCAGTTTTTTGAGATTTTTCACTGCGAGATTATTGGCTTCGTACAAGAAATCCTGCTCGCCACACCAAGCCCAAAGTTTGGTCTTTTTATCCGATTTTTTAGCCAGACTTTCAAGAGAATAAGGACTAGCTGTCCAGTCTTTAATCTCTCCAAAAACACCTCTCCAATAAGCTGGTGTTCCCAAATCTTGGCTCTCAGGAGAAAAATCTTGAAAGCTAAGAGCACCTGAAAAACTAGCCGCATGAGAAAAACGATTTGTAGCAAGAGCCAATTTGAAACAACCATAGCCTCCCATAGAGAGGCCAGCGATAAAGGTCTTTTCACGCTTGCTAGTCATATTAGGGAAGAAGCGTTTTAGAACCTGTGGCAATTCCTCTGCTAAAGCTCTGTAATAGTCAAAACCATACTGGGTATCTGTATACCAACCATTGCTGGTATTGGGCATAATAACGATGAGATTAGTTCCTCGAAGCAATCGTTCTACATTGGTCCGCTTGAGCCAACTATTATGATTACCAGACATCCCGTGCAAAAGGTACAAGACGGGAATATCTTTACACTCTGGTTCTTCCACTCGATTGGCATCGGGGTAAAGAACATTCACTCCCCACTCCATATCCAAAACTTGTGAGTAATACTCGATTTTCATTACTGCCATAATTTTTTCCTCTATTTTTCTATAAGAAAAAGCCGAAATTCGACTTTCTCTCTATTTATTTCAACAATTATTTTGCTTCCATGACTACTGGTAAAATAGCTGGACGACGCTTGGTTTGATCAAAGAGGTACTTGGTCAGATTATCACGAACCTTCCCTTTAAGATCTGCCCAGTCAAAGTCATCGCCTTGAAGATAGTCTTCTACCGTCTGGTTAATCAATTCTGAACTTTCACGGAGAATATCGCGACTCTTCTTGAGATAAACGAATCCACGTGTGTGAACACGAGCCTTGGCCACAATTTTCTTCTCACGACGGTTGACTGTGATTGCTACGATGAAAATACCATCCTCTGACAAGACCTTACGGTCACGAAGAACCACATTTCCAACATCACCAATGGCATTCCCGTCAATCAAGACATCCCCTGCTGAAACCGCTCCAGCTGGGACAAAGTCTCCATTCTCATAAGCCATACTGGTTCCCTTTTTAGGGATGAAAATGCGTTCTGGCAACATTCCAACTGCCATAGCAGCCTTGGCATGAGCATCTAACTCACGGTATTCCCCTTGAATCGGGAAGAGATACTTGGGTTGCAAGAGATTGATCATCAACTGCAAATCACGCGCATTTCCGTGACCTGACACACGCAAACTTTGAGTGATCAGTTTGACAACACCTCCAGCTTGATAAATCATGTTTTCCACACGTGCCATAACTGCTTCTTTAGCGATAGACGGTGTTGTTACAATATAGACTAGGTCACCGTCCTTGATTTCCACATAACGGTGGCGACCAATCGACATCTTGCGAAGACCGTTGATAGGTTCACCCATACGACCTGTCTCAAGGATAATCAACTCATGGTCTTCAAAACGAGACATATCTTTTGGTTTAATCAAAAGACTCTCGTTAGCTAGAGACAATTTCTTGAGGCGAATAGCAGTACGGACGATATTTTCAATATCAAATCCTGTCAGGACCACACGACGGCCTGTTGCATCCGCAGCGTCAAACACCTGCTGGATACGAGAGAGGTTGCTAGCTACTGCTGCGACGATGATACGTCCATCCCAATCAGAAATGGTTTGAGTGATTTCATCCCCAACTTCACTTTCACTAGCCACTTGGATATTACTGTCTGCATTAGCTGAATCGCTAAGAAGAGCTAGAACTCCATCACGACCGATTTCTGCTAAACGAGCGAAGTCTGTCGCATAGGATTCACTAGCTGTCTGGTCAAATTTGAAGTCACCTGTATAAACGATACTACCTTCAGCTGTCTTCAAGACCACACCCAGACTTTCTGGGATAGAGTGGGTCGTACGGAAGAAGGACACCACAGTCCCGCCAAAATCAATCTCCGTATCCTCATCAATGACATGGAAATCATTGAATTTCTTAACCGTATCATTTCCTTTGACAAAGAGTTTGGCCAACTCAATGGTCAACTCAGAGCCAAATACAGGGACCTTGGCTTCCGCCAAGAGATAAGGCAGAGCACCAATGGCATCCGCATGGCCGTGGGTCAAGAAGACCCCAGCAATACGGTCGCTATTTTCAAAAAGGTAGTCCATGTTTGGAATGACTACATCCACCCCTAGTTGTTCATTTTCAGGGTATTTCAGACCTGCATCCAAAATGAAAATAGATCCATCGATTTCAGCGATATACATATTTTTCCCATTTTCACGCACACCACCAAGTGTTGTTAAACTGATATTACTCATTTTTCCTCCGAAAGCTTAGTTTATCTTGATTATAGGGTTACTTACCCTTTTATTCTAAAAGCACTATTACTTTTATACTCTTCGAAAATCAAATTCAAACCACGTCAGCTTCGCCTTGTCGTACTCAAGTACAGCCTGCGGCTAGCTTCCTAGTTTGCTCTCTGATTTTCATTGAGTATTAGCCGAATCTTTTCCTACCATTATACCATTTTTTTAATGATTTTCAAAATGAAGATTTGTTTTCAAAAAAGAGCTGGTTTCCCAACTCTTTCCTATCTGCTATTCTTTTTCCATTAAAAAGTCATAAATTTCTTGCACAGTACCCAGCGCCATCATTTCTTGGTCTTTGACGGTTTGTTTGAGATTTTGGTAAATCTGACTTTCTCCGATTTCTCGCTTTGGCGCCTCTTTATTCACTGTCATGACGCCATCTTTAATCGTCACAAAGCCTAGCTCTTCAAATACTTGAATCATCTTGACCAGCAAGATTTGCTGAATATTAAGATAAGCCGCCAAATCCTTCAGCTTATAGCGAATATCAAACTCTGGGAACTGGTAGATAGTCTTGTACAATTTGGCAAATTGCTCTCTAGTCCCATACCCCGTTAGATAGTAGGCCTTGTCAATATCATTTTTAAAATAAACAGCAGAAAAATTCTGTTCCTGAAAAATAGTCTTCAGCTGAGTAATATCCTCGGGAATGGTTTTTACAACCACAGCATCACTATTTACTAGATTCGGCAGTTCTCCAGCAAAATCCAAAACTGGAACCCCTTCTGGCAAGACTGCATTTTTCCCACGAATGTTAAAAAGTTGAACACCCTCCACCCGCGCATCCACCATCATCAACTGGAGGGCAGTTTGGCCATTCCATTGGTTGACAGACAATTTAACTGCCAACTCTAGATTCTTGGTTTGAGAAAACTCTGTTGACCATCTACCTTGGCCAAAGGCTACCACTTCAAAACTAGCTTCACCCTTAGAAATTTTCAGTTTGAGATGGGCATTGCCTGCTCCCATAGTACGGGCACTTTCGACCTGAAAATCCTTGATATAAAAGACTGGTTTCTGATTGTCCATCCCAAAAGGTGCCAAGCGCTCAAAGTTCTTGACTGTTTCAAGACTCAAAGTCTCCAAATCCAACTCTTCATCTAGGTTTAACTTGTTCTTACCACCAGCATCTGCGCCCTTTTCACGGACATAGTCTTCCAAGACCTGAGATAAATCTGAAAGTTTATCAACTTCCAGCGTCATTCCTGCTGCGCCAGCATGACCGCCAAAGGCGATAAAGAGGTCTCGATGAGGATCCAGGGCTTCAAAAATATCCACCGCTTCCACACTACGAGCACTTCCCTTGGCACGACCGTCTTCTATATTAAGAACGATGACTGTCTGTCCCAATTCTTCCAACAAACGACCAGCTACGATTCCTAGAACCCCAGGATTCCAGCCTTCCTTGGCCAAGACCTGGACCTTCTTCTCAGGATCCACCATATTCTTGGCTTCTTCATAGATTGACTGAACGATTTCCTTGCGCTCTTCGTTTTTCTGATGAATCATGAGGGCAATCTCATGCGCCTCCTCATCATCAAATCCAGTAAGCAAATCAATAGCAGGATTGGGATCATCCAAGCGCCCCAAAGCATTTAAACGAGGAGCAATCTGAAAACCAACCGTTTCTTCTGTTACTTCATTAACAGCAATCCCAGCCATATCCAACATTTCTTGTAGACCTATGCGCTGAGTATGCCCCAACATTTCTAGACCATATTGAACCAAGATACGATTTTCATCCGTCAAACTCACCATATCGGCAATGGTTCCGATAGCAACCAAATCCAGTAGTTCCACTTGCACTTCTTCTAAAAGGGCACAAGCCAGCTTGAAGGCCACTCCACAACCAGCCAAATATTTGAAAGGATAGTCCGCATCCGGATGCTCAGGATGAACGATAGCATAGGCATCGGGCAGAGTTTCAGGCATGGAATGGTGGTCAGTCACAATGACATCTACTCCCATAGACTGGGCCAATTCAATGGCTTCATGACCGGCAACCCCATTATCCACTGTCACTATCAAGGAAATTCCTTCTTGCTCGATAAAGTATTTATAAACACTGGCATTGGGACCATATCCATCAGTAAAACGATTAGGCAGGTAAACACGGCACTCGGCACCAAGCTGTTCCAAACTTTCCTTCACAATCGAAGCTGAAGTCATACCATCCGCATCATAGTCTCCATAAACGAGAATATTTTCCCCTTCTTCAATGGCCTGACGAATCCGAGCCACTGCCTTGTCCATATCATGGAGCAGATAAGGGTCATGCAAGTCCTCCAAGGAAGGTTCTAAAAACTTCTTTAGACTTTCTTGGTCCTGAACCCCTCTTTCAAACAATAAGCGAGCCACCTCAGGACCCAGTCCAGCCTTCTTGGCTATTTTTGTAAAATCCGCATCTTCTACCTGCGGGGCAAACTGCCATTCATAAGTAGGTGTTATCAAAAAGACATCCACTCTTTCTAAGAATTCTATTGCTTCATTATAACACGATTTAGACGTTTTCTCTATCCAGATTGCTTTTTTATAAAATTTTAGTGAATTTTTTCAGATATGATTTGACAAGCCAATTCTTTTGGTGTAGAATCATGTTATAAAATCTAACACAAAGGAGATTCCTTATGGCTTTAGTAGAATTTGAACACGTCGAAAAATATTACGGAGACTACCACGCACTCCGCGACATCAATCTCCGTTTTGAAAAAGGACAAGTTGTTGTCCTCCTTGGCCCTTCTGGTTCCGGGAAGTCAACTCTTATCCGCACCATCAATGGTTTAGAGGCTGTTGACAAGGGAAGTCTCCTAGTCAATGGACACCAAGTAGCAGGTGCTAGTCAGAAAGATTTAGTTCCTCTTCGTAAGGAGGTAGGCATGGTTTTCCAGCATTTCAACCTCTACCCTCACAAAACAGTGTTAGAAAACGTGACACTTGCACCCATAAAAGTTCTAGGAATTGATAAAAAAGAAGCTGAAAAAACAGCCCAAAAATATCTGGAATTTGTAAATATGTGGGACAAGAAAGATTCATATCCAGCCATGCTTTCTGGTGGACAAAAACAACGGATTGCCATCGCTCGTGGTCTTGCCATGCATCCTGAACTCCTCCTCTTTGATGAGCCAACATCTGCTCTTGACCCTGAAACCATCGGCGATGTTCTAGCAGTTATGCAAAAGTTGGCCCACGAGGGTATGAATATGATTGTTGTTACCCATGAAATGGGCTTTGCCCGTGAAGTTGCGGACCGCATCATCTTTATGGCTGACGGAGAAGTTTTGGTGGATACGACAGATGTCGATGACTTTTTCGACAATCCAAGCGAACCTCGTGCCCAACAATTCCTCAGCAAAATCATCAACCACGAAAGTGACAAAGTCAAATAAGGAGGCGCCTATGAAAAAGAAATTCTTTTTATCAGCAATATTGATTAGCCTTTTCAGCCTTGCTACTGCAAAACCAGTTCAGGCCGACACCAGCGTCGCAGACATTCAAAAGAGAGGCGAGCTGGTTGTTGGTGTGAAACAAGACGTTCCCAATTTCGGTTACAAGGATCCCAAGACAGGGACCTATTCTGGTATCGAAACGGACTTGGCCAAGATGGTAGCTGATGAACTCAAGGTCAAGATTCGCTATGTGCCGGTTACAGCACAAACCCGTGGCCCCCTTCTAGATAACGAACAGGTCGATATGGATATCGCGACCTTTACCATCACAGATGAACGCAAAAAACTCTACAACTTCACCAGCCCTTACTACACAGATGCCTCTGGCTTTTTGGTCAATAAATCTGCCAAAATCAAAAGCATCGAGGACCTAAACGGCAAAACCATCGGAGTTGCCCAAGGTTCCATTACTCAACGTCTGATTACCGAACTGGGTAAAAAGAAAGGCTTGACCTTTAAATTCGTCGAACTTGGTTCCTACCCAGAATTGATTACTTCCCTACATGCTCACCGTATTGATGCCTTTTCCGTTGACCGTTCTATCCTATCTGGTTACATCAGTAAACGGACAGAATTGCTTGATGATAGTTTCAAGCCATCTGACTACGGTATCGTTACCAAGAAATCAAATACCGAACTCAACGACTATCTCGATAACTTGGTTACTAAATGGAGCAAGGATGGCAGTTTGCAAAAACTTTATGACCGTTACAAGCTGAAACCATCCAGCCATACTGCAGATTAAGGAGGACACCCCATGACAGATTTATCATCTTGGACAGCCTATTTTCAGGATTTTGGACAATTTTTCAATGGTTTCCTCTTCACCCTTGCCCTAGCGATTGGATCCTTTATCCTCGCCATGGTTTTGGGCATCTTCTTTGGAGCCATGTCAACCAGCAAACGTCCAATTTTGCGCATTTTAGCTCGCATCTTTGTCGAGTTTTACCAAAACACTCCCCTCTTGGTGCAGTTTGTTATCGTTTTTTATGGCCTACCTCTTATCAGTGACCACACCATCATGATTCCGATTTATTGGACAGCTGTTCTCTGTGTAGGGCTCTATCACGGTGCCTATATCGCTGAGGTTATTCGCTCAGGTATTCAGTCTATTCCTAGCGGTCAGATGGAGGCTGCCTTGTCGCAAGGTTTTACCTATATCAGTGCTATGCGTTTGATTATCTTGCCTCAGGCCTTTCGTATCATTCTCCCTCCTTTGACCAACCAAATCGTCAACCTCATCAAAAACACCTCCACCGTCGCTATCATCTCTGGAGTGGACTTGATGTTTGTGACCAAGTCTTGGTCAGCACTTAACGGAAACTACATTCCAGCATTTTTAGGAGCTGCCCTTCTCTACTTTTCTCTTTGCTTTCCTGTTGCCCAGTTTGGTCGCAAGATGGAGCAAGCCAACAAAAAAGCCTATTCACTTTAGGAGGTTACTATGGAATCCATTTTAGAAGTTTTGACCCCAGATAACCTAGTCTTTATCTTTAAAGGATTTGGCTTGACCCTCTACATTTCTCTGATTGCCATCGTCCTCTCTACCCTCATCGGTACGGTGCTAGCTGTCATGAGAAATGGCAAAAATCCTATCTTGCGCATTATTTCCAGCATTTATATCGAGTTTGTGCGTAACGTTCCCAACCTCCTCTGGATTTTCACTATCTTTTTAGTGTTCAAGATGAAATCCACACCAGCAGGAATCACTGCCTTTACCCTCTTTACCTCAGCAGCCTTGGCTGAGATTATCCGAGGCGGTCTCAATGCCGTAGACAAGGGGCAGTACGAAGCAGGAATGTCGCAAGGATTTACCTCAGCCCAAATCCTCTACCACATCATTCTCCCACAAGCAATCCGTAAAATGCTACCAGCCATCATTTCTCAGTTTGTAACCGTGATTAAGGATACCAGTCTTCTCTACTCTGTTATCGCCCTACAAGAACTCTTTGGAGCTAGCCAAATTCTCATGGGTCGTTATTTCGAACCAGAGCAAGTGTTTAGTCTTTATATCCTGATTGCCCTCATCTACTTCAGCTTCAACCTAGCAATTTCGAGCCTATCTCATATGCTGGCCAAACGTTGGCAACAAGCTGCAGAATAATACTCTTCGAAAATCAAATTCAAACCACGTCAGCTTCACCTTGCCGTACTCAAGTACAGCCTGCGTCTAGCTTCCTAGTTTGCTCTTTGATTTTCATTGAGTATAAACAGCCACTCTCCAGTTCAATTGGAGAGTTTTTTGATGATAGTAAACATTTATAGACCTCAATTTGACACCATACTTTTTCTATGATAAAATGTAACAAATTTATTTACAACGAATTAAAATCTAAAAGAAATGGAATTTTCTATGAAATCACTAAAAGGCCTACTCTTTATCATAGCTAGTTTTGCCTTGACTATTTTGACTTGGATGAACACTTATCCCCAATTCATGATTCCAGGACTAGCTTTAACAAGCCTATCTCTGACTTTTATCCTAGCCACTCGTCTCCCACTACTAGAAAGCTGGTTTCACGGTTTGGAGAAGGTCTATACTGTCCACAAATTCACAGCCTTTCTCTCCATCATCCTACTCATCTTTCATAACTTTAGTATGGGCGGTTTGTGGGGCTCTCGTTTAGCTGCTCAGTTTGGTAACCTTGCCATCTATATCTTTGTCAGTATCATCCTTGTCGCCTATTTAGGCAAATACATCCAATACGAAGCTTGGCGATGGATTCACCGTCTGGTTTATCTAGCTTATATTTTCGGACTCTTTCATGTCTACATGATGATGGGCAATCTCCTCCTTACATTTAATCTTCTAAGTTTTCTTGTTGGTAGCTATGCCCTTTTAGGATTACTGGCTGGTTTTTATATCATCTTCCTTTATCAAAAGATTGGCTTCCCCTATCTAGGGAAAATTACCAATCTCAAACGCTTAAATCACGATACTAAAGAAATTCAAATCCATCTTAGCAGACCTTTCAACTATCAATCAGGACAATTTGCCTTCCTAAAGATTTTCCAAGAAGGCTTTGAAAGCGCTCCGCATCCTTTTTCTATCTCAGGAGGTCATGGTCAAACTCTTTACTTTACTGTTAAAAATTCAGGCGACCATACCAAGAATATCTATGACAATCTTCAAGTCGGCAGCAAAGTAAGCGTAGACAGAGCTTACGGACACATGATTATAGAAGAAGGACGAGAAAATCAAGTTTGGATTGCTGGAGGTATTGGGATCACCCCCTTCATCTCTTATATCCGTGAACATCCTATTTTAGATAAACAGGTTCACTTCTACTATAGCTTCCGTGGAGAGGAAAATGCAGTCTATCTAGATTTGCTTCGTGACTATGCTCAGAAAAATCCTAATTTTGAACTCCATCTAGTAGACAGTAGGAAAGACGGCTATCTTAATTTTGAGCAAGAAGAAGTGCCCGAACATGCAAGCGTCTATATGTGTGGTCCTCTTTCTATGATGAAGTCACTTGCCAAACAGATTAAGAAACAAAATCCAAAAACAGAGCTTATTTACGAAGGATTCAAGTTTAAATAACCACTCATACTCTCCTGGAATTTCCCAGGAGTTTTTTCTACGCAATCTCAAAAAACACTGCCAGATTTCTAGCAGTGTTTTGAGTTTTATTTATCTTAGTAAACTGTTCTTTCAGTTTCTACATCGAAGAAGTGGGCTTTGTTCAAGTCAAATCCAAGTTCAACTGTTGCACCTGTTTGCAAGTAGTCACGAGCATCAACTTTAGCAACGAATTCATCTTTACCAACTTGGCAGTAAAGGTGAGATTCTGAACCAAGCAACTCTGATACAGAGATAGTAGCTTTGACAACTGATTCTGGGAATGTTTCAAGGAAAGCAGGTTCTGCATTCACGTCTTCTGGACGAATACCGAAGATCAATTCTTTACCTTCGTAGCCTTTTTCACGAAGAACTTTCAATGCTCCTTCTGGAACTTTCAAACGGAAACCATCAGAAACAATTTCGCTTCCAACCAATTTCACATTAATGAAGTTCATAGCTGGGCTTCCAATGAATCCTGCAACGAATTTGTTAACTGGGTTTTTGTAAACTTCTTGAGGAGAACCGATTTGTTCTACACGTCCGATAGTACCTGTACCAGCAGGGTTCTTAGTTGCTGACATGATAACGATACGGTCTGCAAGTGTCATCGCTTCTGTTTGGTCGTGAGTTACGTAGATAGTTGTAGCTCCGATACGACGGTGGATTTTAGCGATTTCAGCACGCATTGATACACGAAGTTTTGCATCCAAGTTTGACAAAGGTTCGTCCATCAAGAATACTTTTGCATCACGGACAATCGCACGCCCCATGGCAACACGTTGACGTTGACCACCTGAAAGGTCAGCAGGTTTACGTTCCAAGAATTCTTTCAATCCAAGGATTTCAGCTGCTTCTTGCACACGTTTGTCGATGTCTTCTTTGCTGTATTTACGCAATTTCAAACCGAAAGCCATGTTGTCATAAACAGTCATGTGTGGGTAAAGAGCGTAGTTTTGGAATACCATGGCGATGTCACGGTCTTTTGGAGCTACGTCGTTGACAACCACGCCATCGATAGATGCAGTACCTTCTGTGATGTCTTCAAGACCAGCAATCATACGAAGAGTTGTTGATTTACCACATCCTGAAGGACCTACGAAAACGATAAATTCTTTGTCTTTGATGTCCAAGTTGAAGTCTTCAACTGAATAGTGTTCGCTGTTTGGATATTTTTTGTAAATGTTTTTAAGATTCAATTCTACCATGAGGTGAACTCCTTTTGTCTTTTGATAGTTTTATTATAGATGAAAACGCTTTACATTTCTATGGCAAGGTGACCAAAAAAATAAAAAAGTTCTGTGCAACTTGCACAAAACTTTAGAGAATATCTGGTAAAATCAATTGATAACACAGGGTCAAGTCAGTCAGTTCTTTCAACTGTAGCCCTGTCAATTCTTCCCATTTATCAATCTTATATTGGAGAGAATTGCGGTGCAGATAGAGTTGCTGGGCTGTTTTTGTTAGGACAGCACTATTTTCCCAAAGGGAGAGAATGATTTCCTGAATCTGGTCTTGATCCAAGATCATCTGGTGCAAGCATTCCTTGATTGCCTTCAAGTCCACAAGTCTTTCTCCCATACTCCAAAGATAGAGCTGAGAAAAAGTATGAACACCTTGGTGACCCTGACGCCACCAAGTCTTGAACAACTCGCGCTCAGCTTTGATTAAGTCTGATAGGGCTTGATTTCTCGTCTGAGACCAAACCTGGCCCAACATGATAGACAGACGAAGTCCAAAGTCATACTCTACCGCTTCAATCGTATCACTTAAAATAGCTCGTACAGAGGTGTATTTATCTTGCTGAAGCACGAAAACATAATCCTGAGCTCCGACCTGAAGCACTGTCTGACAGTTAGGAAATAGAGTCCGCATCATATCCAGCCAAGAAGCTAGATTTTCCTGATGAAAATAGGAAAGATGACAATAGGCCAACTGAATCTTTTTAAAAGTTTGTGGTGTCTGTCCCTTCCCCTCAATCAAAAAAGAATACCAAGGATTGAGCGAACGAGCCTGCTCCTGCTGGGTCAAAAGTGAAATCAACTGCTTTTCACGCTCGCTGAGCCCAGCTTCCTCCAGCAAAATCCACTGTTGAGAAGCTAAAGGAAGAGTGAGATAACCCTCTTTCTCTACTGGTTGGTCTGAAATCTGAGCTTCAGGAAACCATTCTTGTATTTCTTTTGCCATCATGTCCTAGCCCTCCACTTTTTGGATGCACCACGAAATCAAGCTCTCAAGACGTTCCAGATTTTCAGTCATATGGAGATAACCCATGACTGCTTCAAAACCTGTGGACATACGGTAGGTCACCACATCGGCATTTTTAGCCTTTGTGTGACTATTGGTATTGCGACCACGTTTGTAGATTTCTTCTTCTTTTTCCGTCAGGACTTGCTCCTCTAACATAAGGGAAATCAGGCGAGCCTGAGCTTTGGCTGAGACATACTTGGTCGCTTCTTGATGGAGTTTATTGGGTTTGGTCATGCCTTTGAGGATGAGGTGACGACGAATATACATAGAATACACCGCGTCCCCCTCAAAAGCTAACGCAATCCCGTTAATGAGATTGACATCAATCACGTGTCCACCTCACTCCATCTTTGGTGTCAAGGAGCTTAATCCCTTGAGCAGCCAATTGGTCACGGATCTGGTCCGCTGTCGCAAAGTCACGATTTGCACGCGCTTCTTGGCGTTTTTGAATCAAGTCTTCAATCTCTGCATCCAAAACTTCCTCAACAAAGACAACTCCAAAGACTTCCAACATATCCGCAAGAGCTTGCTTGACACTTGCGTCATAGTTGCCGGAATTGATCCATTTGGCCATTTCAAAGACTACTGTGATTCCATTTGCCGAGTTGAAATCCTCATCCATAGCTGCTACAAACTTGTCTTTAAAAGCTTGTAACTCTTGGGTATCCACGTTTCCTGTAAATGGTTGTTCGTAAGTGTTCTTTAGATACTTGAGATTAGTCTCTGCATCCCGCACTGCCTTTTCCGTAAAGTTGATGGGCTTGCGGTAGTGTTGAGTCGCAAAGAAGAAACGAAGCACTTGCCCATCGAGGGTTTTGAGGGCATCATGGACAGTGATAAAGTTCCCCAAAGATTTGGACATCTTGACATTGTCGATATTGACAAAGCCATTGTGCATCCAGTAGTTGGCAAAAGTCTTGCCTGTTTTAGCTTCAGACTGAGCAATTTCATTGGTGTGGTGAGGAAACTCAAGGTCCGCTCCACCACCGTGGATATCAATAGTATCGCCCAAAATTTCTGTCGACATGACCGAACACTCAATATGCCAGCCCGGACGACCAGGTCCCCAAGGACTGTCCCAAGAAATCTCGCCTGATTTGGCAGATTTCCAGAGGGCAAAGTCTACAGGATTTTCCTTACGAGCTGTTTCTTCATCGGTACGACCTGAAGCACCCAGCTCCAAATCTTCCAAGGTTTTATTAGCCAATTTGGCATAGTTGTGAGATTTTTCCACACGGAAATAGACATCTCCTTGACTCTCGTAGGCAAAGCCTTTTTCAATCAAATCTTCCACAAAGCGGATGATGTCAGCCATAAACTCCACCACACGCGGATGGCGGGTCGCAGGTTTGACGCCCAAGGCTGTCACATCCTCACGAAAGGCAGCGATGTACTTGTCCGCAACCTCCTGAGGCGTGATGCCTTCTTCCTTGGCACGGTTGATAATCTTATCATCCACATCCGTGAAATTAGAAATATAGGCAACTTCGTACCCACGATACTCAAAGTAACGTCGAATCGTATCAAAAGCTACCGTCGAACGGGCATTCCCTACGTGGATATAGTTATACACGGTTGGCCCACAAACATACATCTTGACCTTGCCGTCCTCAATCGGGACAAATTCTCGCAAATCACGAGACATAGTGTCATAGATTTTAATCATAAATCATAGTTAGGAAAGCTAAAATCCAAGAACAATTAGTTTCATCACTAAGAGTTCAATTGAATTTCAGTCCGAATCTCTCTACACTTCGGAATCCCTTGCTCCTTTCTCATTCAGATAAACCACCTGGGTCTGTTTGACAAAGCCAATTTTTTCATACAAGCGCTTGGCACCTACATTGCTGTCCTCTACTGCAATCTGAAATTCCTTGTCATTTTGCTCAATTAGTTGGTTGACAAGGGATTTTGCTAAGTAGCTTCCATAGCCTTTCCCACGTTCAGGTTCAGATATTGCTAACCCGTAGAAGTAATTCGTATTAGTCGATAAATCTACCGTGCAAGTTCCAATAACCTGACCGTCTTTTAACAAAATATATAAGCGACTTTCTGGATCCTTCAGAGCTTCAGCGACATATCTATCCACAATCTCTCTAGACTCATGTTCCTCTGAAAATGCCTGAAATTTTAACTGACTAATTTGATCCTGATACGAACTATCTGCTAACAAAACTTCAAGATTGGAAACAGTTGCTAACGGATAAGGTTTTCCATCCTTACCTAACCAAGTTTCTGTCTCTTCATCCTCTACCAATTCCCAGTTGCTAACAAAATCAGGATGGCGGTCTAGAAAAACACGCTCTGTCTGAAAAGTAACTGAACGAATAGGGAAAGAAGCCGTTTCTTTCTCAAAACTAGTAAGTAATGCACGCGCAATCCCCTGACGGCGATGAGCTGGATGAACCAGTATCGTCACTTCCACATCTTGATCATCTGCATAGACAGTTAATAAACCAACAAGTTCGCCTTTTTCATAATAAAGGAAAAAGGCGGGCATGTTTGGGTCAAAATTAAGCATGTTAGATAGATAGGGATCACGATAGGTACCGTCATAGTTTTGGCAACAGTTAATTAGTTTTTTCGCCTCAGATATCTCCTCTTGGCTTAACTTGTTTCTTGCTTGAATCATATAGGTATCCTCTACAACCCAGACGATCTGTGACTGGCTTCTTTAGCCTGCTCGAGTTTATTGACGTAGTACTCTCGTTTTTCTTCGACTTCGTGAATGACCGGCTCATCCTTTTTACCATGTACACGGACAATCTTAGCAGGAATACCGACAACCGTCACATCACTAGGTACGTCTGCTACAACAACTGCTGCAGCACCGACCTTGGCATTTTCACCGATTTCTACTGGTCCGATAACTTGGGCATGGGCTGATATGAGTGCTCCCTTTCGAACGGTCGGATGGCGTTTGCCAACATCCTTACCAGTCCCACCAAGAGTCACTCCGTGATAAAGGAGAACACCTTTTTCAACGATCGCTGTTTCCCCAATCACCAGACCAGAGCCGTGGTCGATAAAGACACCTGAATCAATCTGTGCGCCTGGATGAATCTCAATCTGAGTCCAAAAGCGCCAAAACTGACTGTGCATACGAGCCAGGAGTTTGAAGCCATGCTTCCAGAGAAAATGCGAGAGACGGTGGGCCGCCAAGGCCTTGACACCTGGATAAGTCAGCAAAACCTCCAAAGTGGTGCGGGCCGCTGGATCATTTTCTTTTACGATATCAATGGTTTCGCGCCACCATCCCATACATTTCTCCTTTTCTTATTCTGAATCTTTTGGTGTTTCTGTAAATTCTTTCTTAGGTTTGTGGTCCTTGTTATGACGTGGGCGGTGAGGTCTCTCAGACTTTTCGCCTTTTTCATCACGTTCAGGTTTTGGAGGACGAGGAAGAAGGGCTTTCATAGAAGCATCCACACGTCCTTTTTCATCAATCTTGATAATCTTAACATCAACTTCATCACCGATTGCTACCAAGTCTTCGACATTATTGGTACGCGTCCAAGCCATCTCAGAGATATGAACAAGGGCATCTGTCTTATCAAAGAGATTGACAAAGGCACCAAATTTCTCGATACGAACAACCTTAGCACGGTAAACTTCGTCCACTTTGGCTTCACGAACTAAACCAGCAATGATTTCTTTGGCACGGTTAATAGCATCTTGGTCACTAGAGTAGATAGATACATTTCCTTCTTCGTCGATATCAATCTTAACGCCTGTTTCAGCGATAATCTTGTCGATGGTTTCTCCACCCTTACCGATGACAATCTTGATCTTGTCCACATCAATCTTGATGGTATCAATTTTCGGAGCAGTTGGAGCCAATTCTGGACGAACTTCTGGAATAGTTGCTTCAATCACATCAAGGATTTCAAAACGAGCTTTCTTGGCTTGGGCAAGGGCTTCAGTCAAGATTTCTGCAGTGATCCCTTGGATCTTGATATCCATTTGAAGGGCTGTAATCCCGTCACGAGTACCTGCAACCTTGAAGTCCATGTCTCCAAAGTGGTCTTCCAAACCTTGGATATCTGTCAATACTGTGTAGTTATTCCCATCTGAGATAAGTCCCATGGCAATCCCTGCTACTGGCGCCTTGATTGGCACACCACCAGCCATAAGGGCAAGAGTTCCCGCACAGATAGACGCCTGAGATGAAGAACCATTTGATTCCAAAACTTCTGCTACTAAGCGGATAGCGTATGGGAATTCTTCCAAGCTTGGCAAGACTTGAGCAAGGGCACGTTCACCAAGAGCCCCGTGACCGATTTCACGACGACCTGGCGCACCGTAACGACCTGTTTCCCCTACAGAGTATTGAGGGAAATTATAGTGGTGCATAAAGCGTTTCTTGTACTCTGGATCCAAACCATCAATGATTTGAGTTTCTCCCATCGGAGCCAAGGTCAAAACTGAAAGGGCTTGAGTTTGCCCACGAGTAAAGAGACCTGAACCGTGCACACGAGGAAGGAAGTCAACAACCGCATCCAAAGGACGGATTTCATCAACCTTACGACCGTCAGGACGTACTTTGTCTTCTGTGATCAAACGACGCACTTCTGCGTGTTCCATTTGTTCCAAGATTTCAGCCACATCTCGCATGATACGGTCAAATTCCTCATGGTCTGCATATTTTTCTTCGTAAACAGCAGTTACTTGGTCTTTGACTGCTTGAGTTGCAGCTTCACGAGCCAATTTTTCTTCTACTTGGACAGCTTTTTGGAGGTCGCTGTTGTAGGCTGCGATAATTTCAGCTTGCAAGTCAGCGTCCACATGAAGCAATTCTACTTCTGCTTTTTCCTTACCGACAGCAGCAACGATTTCTTCTTGGAAGGCAATCAATTCTTTGACTGCTTCGTGCCCTTTAAGGAGAGCTTCCAACATGATTTCTTCTGACAATTCTTTAGCACCAGACTCTACCATGTTGATGGCGTGTTTGGTACCAGCTACTGTCAATTCAAGGAGCGATTGCTCTGCTTGTTCTTGCGTAGGGTTGATGATGATTTGGCCATCTACATATCCCACTTGTACCCCAGCAATTGGTCCGTCAAATGGAATATCTGAAATAGAAAGCGCCAAGGATGAACCAAACATAGCTGCCATTGGTGCTGAGGCATTTTCATCATAAGAAAGAACTGTGTTGATGACTTGTACTTCATTACGGAAACCTTCCGCAAACATAGGACGGATTGGACGGTCAATCAAACGCGCTGTCAATGTCGCATCCGTTGAAGGACGCCCTTCACGTTTCATAAAGCCACCAGGAAACTTCCCAGCCGCATACATTTTTTCTTCATAGTTGACTTGAAGTGGGAAGAAATCCCCAGTTGCCATCTTCTTAGACATAACGGCAGCAGTCAAGACAGTTGACTCACCATAACGTACAACAACAGAGCCATTTGCTTGCTTAGCAACCTGACCAGTCTCTACAATTAACTCACGACCCGCAAAAGTCGTTTGAAACACTTGTTTTGTCATTTTAATCCCCTTTGGATTGATGAAATTATACGCCTTGCCTACAAAGATCAAGATACCAAGGACGTCAAAAGCAAAGTAAAAATAGGAAACTGACGAAGTCTTCGATGAAGACAAGACAGTTTATCTTTTTTACACAGCTTTTCGGCCGGGTTCAGTTTTCAAGATACAAATCATTAGAAAGGTTTGATGCTAAAACATCTAAGAGTTTCAGTTTAAATGCATTGTATTATTTAATACCCTCATCTTTGTATCAAGTACGTACAGAGTCTATTTTATCATATTTTTCTTAAAAAGTGCGGTCTTTACCATTAAAAAGGAACCATTCCCCTCAGCTGAGAAGAATGGTTTGCTTTTTATTATCCTAGAGACTGATGATTAAACAAGGCATGGGTTGCTTGATGAATGTATTTTGCTGTTTCAGCATTGTTCATGGTGTAGAGATGCACACCGGCAACATCCTGAGTTACCAAGTCCACGATTTGGTCCACGGCATAGGCAAGTCCTGCTGCTCTGAGCGACTCAGGGTCATGCTCATACTTGTCTAAGATGGCTTTAAATTTGCGTGGAAGATGGATATTCTCACAAGTCTTCAAGAGACGGAGAACCTGATTTCGATTCAGAATTGGCATAATCCCTGCATGAATGGGAATATCAATCCCAGCCAAAGTACATTTGTCTTGGAAATCATAGAAGCGCTCATTGTCAAAGAAAAGCTGGGTTACAAGGCTCGAACAACCTGCATCCACTTTCTTCTTAAGATTTTGAATATCTGAAATCTGATTTGGTGAATCTGGATGGCCTTCTGGATAACAAGCACCAACAATATCAAAGTGAGGGGCTTGTTCCTTGATGAACTCAATCAAGTCAGTTGCATAGCGGAAATCCTTTTGCGGCTCCACATCAGGGATAATATCCCCACGCAAAGCCAAGATTTTCTGTACCCCAACCTTGTCCAAGTCAGCAATGGTTTCAGCCACCTTGTCCTTAGTCAAATAGATGGCTGGCAAGTGGGCAATAGTCGGAATCGTCAAGTCATTTTGGATAAAGTCAGCCAAACGAACCGTCGTTTCCTTGATATTAAATTTATTATTGCTGGCAGTTACACTGATAAAGTGAGGTGCCAACTCCTGCATATTTTGAAGAGCAGCAATAATCTTATCGTTGCCTACTGCTGGGTTTGGAGGAAACACTTCAAATGAGAGTGACGGTGTTTGGCGTGACATAGTCCTTATCCTTTTCTAGTTGATTTTTTTCGTTAGCTGGATTCCTAGAATCCAAGTGAAACAGGCAGATTGACCAAACAGCGCTTCAAGAGAAATCCTATCCTACAATTTCTCACGCGCAGCTTTAGCTGCTTCAACAAGGCGGATCAAGCTTTCTTTTGTTTCTGGAATACCACGTGTTTTCAAACCACAGTCAGGGTTGATCCAAACTTTCTTGCTTGGCACTTTAGCAAGGATGGCTTCGATTGTGTGGTCGATTTCGCCTTCATTTGGCACACGAGGTGAGTGGATATCGTAAACCCCAGGTCCCACTTCTGTTTGGAAGTTTTTCGCTTTGAGTTCGTCCAAGATTTCAAGGTTTGAACGGCTTGCCTCAAATGAGATAACGTCCGCATCCATGTTGTCGATAGCTGGGATGATATCTGTAAATTCTGAGTAACACATGTGAGTGTGGATTTGTGTGTCTGGCGCTACTGTTGAGTGCACCAAGCGGAAGGCAGGAATTGCCCAGTCAAGGTAGTCTTCGTACCAGTCACTACGACGGAGTGGCAATTTTTCACGAAGAGCAGCCTCGTCGATTTGAATGATTTTCACACCAGCAGCTTCAAGGTCAAGTACTTCATCCTTGATAGCAAGGGCGATTTGAAGAGTAGAATCCTTGATAGAGATGTCTTCACGTGGGAATGACCAGTTGAGAATAGTTACTGGTCCAGTCAACATACCTTTAACAGGTTTGTTTGTACGGCTTTGTGCATAGCTAGACCATTTAACAGTAATAGGGTTAAGACGAGTTACATCACCCCAGATGATTGGTGGTTTAACTCCACGCATACCGTATGATTGTACCCAACCATTTTTAGAGAAGAGGTAACCTGACAAGTTTTGACCGAAGTACTCAACCATGTCGTTACGCTCAAATTCACCGTGAACAAGGACATCAAAGTCAATATCTTCTTGCCATTTGATCCATTCATCGATCGTTTCAGCAAGGAAAGCGTCATACTCTTCTTGAGACAATTCACCTTTACGGTAAGCCAAACGCTTCGCACGAACTTCTTTTGTTTGAGGGAATGAACCGATAGTTGTTGTTGGAAGAGCTGGAAGTTTGAATGCTTCTTCTTGGATAGCTTCACGTTCTGCAAAGGCTGGCAAACGAGTGTAGTCTGCGTCCGTCAAGCCAGCGATACGCGCACGAAGTTCAGCATTAACACCAACACGCTCAGTCGCAAAGAGTTCTTTGTTAGCTGCAAGTGCTTCTTCACCTTGACCATTGCGGATAGCATCCAAATCACGAATCTCATCCAATTTTTCAACTGCAAAGGCAAAGTGGTTCAAGATTGCTGGTTCAAATTCTTCATTAGCAGTTGTAAATGGCACATGAAGAAGTGAGCATGAGCTTGTCAAGACAATGTTTTCAGCTGGGATTTGCTCAAGAACAGCCAAGCTCTTTTCGTAGTTGTTACGCCAGATGTTTTTACCATTGACAATACCTGCATAAAGAGTCTTATCAGCTGGGAAACCACCTTTAACAAGTTCAAGAGTTTTCTTACCTTCAACGAAATCAAGACCGATAGCATCTACTGGCAATTTTACAAGGTCAGCGTAAACGTCACGAACGTCTCCGAAGTAAGTTTGAAGCAAGACTTCAAGACCTTTTTTGTCAGCCAAAAGTTTGTTGTAAAGGTTCAAAAAGAGGGCTTT
This sequence comes from Streptococcus pseudopneumoniae, assembly GCF_001076775.1. Lineage (GTDB taxonomy): Bacteria > Bacillota > Bacilli > Lactobacillales > Streptococcaceae > Streptococcus > Streptococcus pseudopneumoniae_G. Next base: position 88,766 of record NZ_JVGV01000034.1, on the reverse strand, counting down.
TTCTTCAGCTGTCAAATCTTTGACAAGAGCCGCTTCATCCAATTGGATGCGAGTTGCACCAAGTTCAGCCAATTTAGCAAAAACTTCTTGGTAAGCAGCAACAAAGCTGTCTACGAAGTCTTCTGCTTTCACGCCTTCTTCAAAGTCTGACAATTGAAGGAAAGTGAATGGACCTACAAGAACAGGACGAGTGTTCAATCCAAGTTCTTTGGCTTCTTGAAACTCATCAAAGATTTTGTGACCTGCAAGTTTGACTTGAGTGTCTTTTTCAAATTTAGGAACGATGTAGTGGTAGTTGGTGTTGAACCATTTCTTCATTGGAAGGGCGCGAACATCCCCTTTTTCTCCTTGGTAACCACGACCCAAAGCGAAGTAGCGCTCAAGGTCAGACAAGTCCAAGTTTTGAACTGAAGCAGGTACCACGTTGAAAAGGAAAGCTGCATCTAGGAAGTTATCATAGTGAGAAAAGTCATTTGATGGAATTTCAGTGATGCCTTTTTCTTTGACAATGTTCCAGTGTTTAGCACGCAAGTCTTTTGCTGCTGCCAAGAGTTCTTCTTCTGAGATTTCTTTTCTAAAGTATTTTTCAGTTGTAAATTTTAATTCGCGGAATTCGCCCAAACGAGGGAAACCGATGATTGTAGTTGACATGATGTGTCCTCCAAAATTTGTTGTTGAAACTATCTTAACAGAAAAGAATGCGTCTGTATAATTGTAAAAAATTAGGCTTTGATATAGTTTGAAACTATATCTTCGTTTTAGACAAAAGAAAAAGACCTGAGACAAATGCCTCAAATCCTTTATGTAGCTTGTTTGTTTTAACTATATTTCAGTTATACTGGTCAAAGGTGTTATTAGTAATTCTTATAAGTGACTATGGCTTGCTATTAGAAAAGACTATAATACTCTTCGAAAATCTCTTCAAACCGCGTCAACGTCGCCTTGCCGTACTCAAGTACAGCCTGCGGCTAGTTTCCTAGTTTGCTCTTTGATTTTCATTGAGTATGAGTCTACTCTAATCAACTCTTTTCCTGTTCGAGTGGGACGACTACTAGTGTCTTTCCTAAACTGGCTAAGACTTTTAAGACTGTATCCAACTGAGGGCTAGTCTTGCCTGTTTCCATCCTAGCTATGACAGGCTGACTCACTCCACTGAGTTCTTCTAGCTTTTTCTGACTGATTCCTTGCTCACGTCTAGCCTCAATCAATTCACTCATGATTGCCACCCGCATATCACTTTCAAGGATTTCCTCCTTGGTGAAGAGTTGAGACCGGACATCCTTCCAGTTACTCCCAATAGCACTATTCTTCATCACTTAGCCCTCTTTCTTTTAAGTCCTTTAGTTCACGCTTGGCTTTTTTAATATTATAACTCAAAAGTTATTAAAAGTACATCTGGACACTCATAAAAAGAAGACCTTAGAAAAACTCTAAAGGTCTCATCTTTATTATTCGAAAAAATTACGAGAAGAGTTATAAATTGAAGGCAATCCTTACGTTTACTCCAGCTCAATCCCCTTCTCTCGGAGATTTGCCAGACACTCCTCATAGTAGGTAGCATCGTGCTCCTTGTAAATAGGGCTCGTCAAAGTCTCCTCAGGTAAATCTTCATAAGAAGGGCAGGTCTTACCACGATAGTTTTTATCCAACCACTCTGGACTGACATTGTAGCCACGGCTAGCCATCTCCTCCATGATCAAGTCATGATAGGCATAGAGTCGATAGGGCGAGTGGGTAAAGACATAGTCCACCGTTGCATGCTTTCTGCCCCAGCCATTGCCACGCAGGGCGCAACATTCTCGATGTTGCCCCAAGAGTTGGGGACGAGGAAGCTGTGAAATCAAAGCCTCATGCCAAAGTCTCATGGGAGTCTCCTTTCAACAAGGTAGAATGTTGCAGATAAGCATTTGGGTAACATTCAAGCAAATCTCTCGTCTTAGCAATTAACTCTTCTTTGGTGGCATGACCAGAGTGATAACGCTCCAGTAAAAACATAAAATCCTTGCGTTCAGTCTCCGTTGCTTTCTTCTTGAAATATCCCCAAATATGCTGAAAGGCATTGCAAACCTGACCCCTGTGTTCTGGAATCTGGCAGGCACGGTCAATCATCTCCTGAACCTGACTCACCTCCACCTCTTCATTCTTGAGATACTGACGAATCTCATTGTAAATATTGCTAGAATGACTCAAAACGAGGTATTTGTTTTGAGCCCAGAGTTGCTGGCAAAGTGCACGTTGGTTGTTAGTTTCCATATTTCTCCTTACTTTCTACTAGTTCCCCGGAAATATGGAAACAAAGTTGTATCTTAAAAATGAGCGGAATATGAGCGAATAAATAGTGTTTTTTGTACTTCCTGATTTTTCTAATAAACCTTGGTTTACAGATAGTTGGAGATAACGACAAATGGTTGCTGCACTCAATCCTGTCAATTCTTGTACCACTGCATTTGTTATCTGATAATGCTCTTCAAGATAAGACTCTAACCAACTCACCCCATACGACCATTCCCATCTTCAAAAGGTGGAATAATTTCTAACTCAAAATGTACAATAAACCATTCATCTCTTTAGTCTATTTCTAAATCATGTTGCCCAGCTAATAAGAGATTTTCAAAAAATCGTTCCAGATATTCTGTTTTTTTCTGGAATAACTTTGCATTATCAAGAACAAGAGCATCTCGAAAATACTTTGCATTTTCTTGGAAGGGTTTGTTGTCTACCTGAAATCCCATAGTTCTAAGATACTTAATCAAAAATACTGTTATGGTTCGAGTATTTCCTTCTCCAAAAGGATGAATTTGCCAAATACCTGAAATAAAAGTCTTAATATGTTGCACTACTTCAATATCAGATTTTCCTCGATAGTCAAATTGACTTTCCTGCTGAAAATCATAGGTCAAACTATCTGCTACCGTGCGAAAATCATCATATATGACACTGTCTCCGTTTAAAACAGCCTCACTTTTTGTAATGTTATAAGAGCGGTATTCTCCCAAGGGAATGCCTTGTGGCAGGAGACCAAAGAAAAGCTCTCTATGAATCACTTTCAATGTTGTTGGAGCAAATTTAAAGGCATTAGAGGACAAGAGTTCCACAATTCTCATAGCAACAAGGTCTGCTTCTCTTGTGCTATCATCCGTCTCTTGGTGATAAGCCGTTACTTGATCATAAACTTCTTGATAAGTCAACTTTCCTTGAGAATTTTGCTCTGCTAGCTCTCTCATATACGACGACGGCTCTAAATCATCTACCTTTTGTAAACCAAATCCCGTTTCCCATAGGTCTAATTTGGTCTGATAAGAGAGGCTGGGATTATCAATTTCATAGGTCGGTGTCATGGTTTTCCTTTCTAAACAAAGCTTCAAGTAAAATCTATACACTCTATTCTACCATATTAAATCTTTAAGCTCGTTATACAAGTTCACAGTTCTCCGTTCTATCGAGCTTGAAGAAAGCCCCTCCTCGCTAATGTTAGAAAATACAACTATATCAGCCTAGATAAAGTTTTATCTTAAATATGAGCGAATCAATTACTCTCATCACCCTTTAAACTCTTTCAAAAACTCTTTAAGCTCAGCATCGGCTTCTGGTGTGGTTCCGTGTAGTTGACCGAGCATTTCGAGTAGGGAAGCGGTTTGGTTTTGGATTGCTTGATTGGTTGTGTTAATCTTTCCAACGATATCTGTCAGAGGCTCGACTTCTTCTTCCTCAAAGGTATCTACATAGCGAGGGATATTGAGGTTGTAGTCATTTTCAACGATTTCTTCATAACTTGCCAGATGGGCAAACTTGTCAATCTCCTCACGTGACTTGTAGGCTTCCAGAATCTTCTCGATATGCGCATCCGTCATGATATTCTGGTTTTTCCCCTTATCAAACTCCTTAGAAGCATCGATAAAGTAGACATCACGATTGGTACGGTTCTTTTTGAGAATGATGACCGTGGTCGGAATGCTGGTATTAAAGAAGATATTAGCAGGTAGACCGATAACCGTGTCAATGGCTCCTTCTTCTAACAAGGCCTTACGAATGGTTCCTTCCGCATTGCCACGGAAAAGAACCCCGTGAGGAAGGACGATAGCCATAACCCCATTATCCTGCTTGAGATGGTAGTAACCATGCAAAAGAAAGGCAAAGTCAGCCTTGGACTGGGGTGCCAGTTTCCCAAATGGAGAGAAACGAGGATCCGCCATAAAGCCAGAGCTTGCTGACCACTTGGCAGAGTAGGGCGGGTTCATGAGAACACCATCAAAGTTAGTCGGTTCTTGAGTCGGCCAGTCTTCATCTAGTGTATCGGCATTGTGGAGAAATTGATTTTCAACAGGAACACCGTGTAGAATCATGTTCATCCGAGCCAAATTATAGGTTGAGGTATTGAGCTCCTGACCAAAGTAGACCACCGTCTGCGGTTTATGAGAGTATTTCTTGGCATTGAGCAAGAGAGAGCCAGACCCCATAGTCGCATCATAGATGGTAAAGCCTAGCTGATCCTCACGACCCAAAAAGGCAATCTGAGTCATGAGTTTGGCAACAGGCTGAGGTGTATAGAACTCACCAGCCTTCTTACCCGAGTCAGTCGCAAACTGACCAATCAGATACTCATAAGCATCCCCCAGCATATCACCAGCATGACCAGCAACATCTAGCACTGCCAACTCTTTCATGACCGCCGCCACCGTTTGGTTTTGCTTTTGCAGAGTCGCCCCTAGTTTTTTGGAATAGAGATCAATATCTTCAAAGAGGTTTTCATAGAGTTCATCACTCTGCTCAATATCTCGAAACCCCTGAGCCAAATCTTCCAGCTGAAAAGTCCCCTCATTGACACGTGCTACAAGAGCCGTAAAAGTCAACTCAGGCTTGATACTATAGTTGAGTTCGTCCTTCATGACTGCAAGAAGATCCTCGTGGGTGTCCGCATCCTCATAGTAGTTACGATAAACCTCAAGGGCAGCCTCTAGACTCTCACTCCCCTCCTCCATAGTCTCCGCCACAAAAAAGAGCATCTTATCTGACAAGTACTTATAAAAGACCATGCCCAAGAGATAGGACTTGTAGTCATTGGCATCCATCTTAGAGCGGAGAACATCCGCTGAGTTCCACAGGGCTTGGTAGAGCGACTGGGACGTTTGTGTTGTTTCCATAATGTTTCTTTCTAAAGTTTTAAATATAATTGTTAAAATTTATCACTAATCATCTATATAAACATATCCTGCAAGAGTTTCTTTTTCAAAGTCTCAAGCTGAGAAATTTTTTCTTGATGAGAGTTGATGAGTTTATCGAGGTTTGAGAAGTAAGCACCGATGGCTTGTTGTTCTTCTATGGAAGGAACACTAATTCTAATATCCATTATCTCATCTTTATTAATAAATTTAGTAGCATTTCCAGTTGTTATTCTTTCAAAAATATATTTAGAATCTAGTAAAGATAAAGTTATTTTTATAAACAAAGATGAATAATTATCTTTGATACTCATTTTTAAAATATTCCAAGCAATTAAAAACATTTCGTCAGAATCTACAAGTACAGATGGTCCAATGGTACCAATATTTGCAAATAAAATTTCTCCTTTTTTAGGCATATATTTTGAGATGTAGTGTTCGTATATATCCATATCTAAATAGCGGGTATCTCTATAATTGATTTGTCCGTTCGTGATATGTTTTGCCTGTAAAATCGGAATCCCCGATATAGAATACTCTACTTTATCAGAAGCAGTATTAATTCCTTGGTATGCCTCTAAAATAGCTTCCCCCAATTTAATAAACTTCCATTCACCTTCAAATCCATCCAAACGAATCTCCGGAACGGTCTGTCCATTCTTGGGAAACATCATGGAGAGCATGGTCGTTTTAAGAGATTGGTAGTTGGTGAGATTATCCTTGTAGCTAGCCAGAAGGTCATCGAGGGTGCGGAAGAGGGAGCCGATTGCGGATTGTTCGGAAGAGTCTCGCGAATAATTAACAAAAACTTGTTTAAGGACCGAAAAATGCCTCTTATAGCCTTGACTTTTTGGAATATAATTTTGAGTTAGGTAATACAAATAATCTCTTTTCAAGATAGTTGATTGCAAAATTTTTATTCCATCAGTAGCTAGAAGAAAAGGGGCCTTAGGTCGATATAATGATAAAGTATGATCTCCAAAAAGAATAACACTTTTGTATTTTTCAAATGGTCGGTCGTCAGAATAACCTAAAATTGGTATATCTCCTTGTTGTATGACTTCATACTTCCCTAAATCACTTACAACACTTTTAATATACATTCTTGTACTTTCTGACCTTACAATTTCACCAAATATTTTTTTTTCAAAATTCTTGTTAAAACCATCTACTCTGATTCTAGGAACACTCATTTTTTCATTTCTCCCATCTCAATATTTTACTGATTTCATGAAGTTCCTCAGAAAATCTTTCTGAATCCAAGGCGTTTTTCAATTCTTCCTCTTTTATTTCTACAATTTCTCCTATCTCATTATAAACAAATTGATCAATAAATTCTTCTTTAAGAAGTAAGGAGGTTGCTCTAGAAAAACCTAAATTTTGCAATTCTACCACTTGACGATCAGTAGTCCCATACTCTAAATAATTAGACCACTCACTATCAATCTCTATGCCTTTCTCAATAAGTAATAGAGTATAATTCGTTATATAATTTTTTATTTTAAATTGAATTTTAGTATTTATGTCACCAATAATTTGATTAATCAACGCATTTATATGTTCTCTATTAAATTTATCAAAAGTAATGTAGAGATTTTTTTCTATCTCTATCTCTCTGGGATTCCCTTTGTTATGGTAGTAATTTGTCATATAATTAATAATTTGATTGAGCGATATACCGCTAATCCAATTTGACATCAATGCAGCTAAATATTTAAGTTGACTTTCTTTTTTTAACAATGGACGATTCCCACCGCTCTCTAAATAAAGCCAATCATATTTTTGACATAGTATTTTCAATATTTCAAAACATGCATCATAGTCAAAACTATTTGGAAAAGCAGTAGCTGAGCTAGTCAAAATTTTATTTTGCGAGTCTAGGTTAATATTAATACTCTGTTCTATAATTTTTTCAGGAACTTCTAATTCTGAACGTTTTTTCTTTAACGTTTTTCTACCATTATCGCCTATTTTCTCTAAGAATTTATCTTTTAAAATTGAAGAACTCTCAACAATATCTTGATATAAAAGTATATTCGAATACATTTCCAAAATTTTCTTTTCAGAATCTGTTAAATTCTTATTGGTCAGCGGCGCATTATTCAATACATTATTTATATTTTTATAGAAATTTCGATTGCTGTTTTTTAATAATATAGGAGTCTTTCGTTCAATTGTTCTTTTCTTTAAAATTGCAAAGTCACTATCTTTCCAATATCCTTTTTTATCAACTACATGACAGCAGAAGATATTCCCACTTAGATCTATAGTCAATCTACCAGCCCTACCAGACAAATTCCAGAAATCAATATCATCCATTTTTCGTTGCCCTATTTTTTCGGAAAAAATAAAGATATTTTTGGCTGGTAAATTCACTCCCTCTAAAAGTGTTGATGTACAAAATAAATATTTTATAACCCCTTCTTTGAACAATTCCTCAATTCCTTCTCGAATTGTCTGTGGCAAATTTCCAAAATGATAAGCAACCCCCTTGCGTAAACAATCTATCAAGTAATACTCTTTATGGATGCTTGTAGAGACTATTTTTATCAGTTTTTCTAATTTCCCATTATTTAAATCTGGCAAACTCTGTGCAAAATTCACTGAAAATTTTAAAGTATAGTTCACAGTGTTACAATATACTATATTTTGATGACTCCCTCCCAGTTTTATAAGGATTTCTCTTATATTCGCATCTTCAGTTTTAAAGTAATTTAATCCTTCTAAGGCATACTCTGTTTGATCTTCTAAAAGCATTATAGATTTTTTATTAAATGAATCAATGAAAAATTTATTCTGTGTCACTGATTTTTCACCAATTGCCATACTTTCTTCCTGACTGCTACCAAAAAGTTTTAAAAAATCTTCTACATTTAGAATATTAGGAGAAGCAAAATAGATGTTAACACTTTTTCTTTTAGCTTGAGCAATAGAATGATATAGTAGTGGTGCACGTGTATCATCATTTAACAACTTTTGCGCTTCATCAACAAATAAATATCCTACGGAAGGATTAGAAACTTCAGCAAAATATGAAATTAACCTCTCTGGAGTAAATACAAAGATATAACGCTTATCTTTTTTCTTGTACAGTAATGGTATTTGCGGATAAGAAATAATTTCATAGCTATCATTTCCTAGTTCGTTTTTTAGTTTCAAGGTCACTTGATGTATTAATGCTCTGGTCGGAACTACGATAGCCATATTTTCACTGGAGTTTTTAGTATCTATAATATATTTAATAAACGACTCAATTACAAAAGATTTTCCAAAAGATGTCGAACCAGAAAAGCTGTAATGATTACTATCTTTTAAGTTCTCAAACAACTTATATTGAGCATCTGTAAAGATATATCCTTCTTTAGGTGACTCTTGAAAAACTTCCTTTATTACTTTATCAACAATAATTTCATCATTCATTTCACCTTCTGGATTTACTATATTTAGAGATGGAAAATTTCCCATTTTTATCAAAGCACTTGAAGCAAAAGTTTTAAAATCAGGATTTTCTTTTATATTAGGCAGTTCATTACAAAGCGCTATAATCTTCAAAACTAAATTTTTTGCCTTTGAATTATTACTTCTAGATAGAATATCAGTGAATCGCATTAAATCATAAAATTCTTTTTCATCTATACTGCTACTACAAATACTATTAAATAAAAACTCACCGTAACTCTTTTCAATTTTAGTAATTAAATAAATTAAATATTCATCACAAAGTGCCTCTTCTGTTAACTCTTCTATAAAGTTCATTAACTTAACAACTCCTTTAAAATCATTTCCCTATCATCTTCAATATTAGCAAAAGGTAAAACATAAATGTAAAAAGTATGTCCAAATAATTTATAATTTTCTACATATTTGTTAATATTTTTAATTTGTTTTTTTGTCACTTCTATAATTTTGTCTTTGATAACTTCTCGAAAATCATTATTAGATAATTTTTGCAAATCAGTATAGTTAAACTCAAATCCAACAAAAATTCCAAAAGCATCATCTACATAAAAACCTGACTTAGTTGATGGATAAATAATACTTTTTAAAAATAGTTTCTCATTTTCATCTTCAATTTCTCTATCAAGATTTGAATTTAATAACCCTCTCTCAAACATTATTCCACTTTTATCATTATCTTTTTTATTTTTACCTTTTTTGAAATCACTTATGGACTCAAAAGCATGTCTTAATCCATCGGTTAATTTTTTCTCAACCTTTGATTCTCCAAAAATTAAATGATAATTTCCATCAACTAATTTTAAATAATGTAAACCGTCAGCTCCATTTACATACATATTTTTAGCTGTTTTAAGTTCTAGCTTTGATAAAATTTTAGGCGCTCCAAGATGCCCTTCCAAAAAGCAATATAAAAAAAATTCTCCAAGCTCTCCTTTATTTTCTGTATAATCCCTAAATTTTTCTCTAGCCTTTTTAGATAGAGCTAATGGCTTATCTTTATATTCTTTATTTATTTTTCTGGATAAAGCAAACTCTGCAACTGATTCTAATAATTGTTCTGTTGCGTTTTTATAGTCAAAATCATTTGCATTTATAATAAAAGAAAAAACTTCTAGTTTATTATTTGATGAAATATCAAATGTTCCAAGATGAGTTGTAACATCTTTAATTCTTATTGAATTACTATTAATTTTCATATTATTTTTCCGTATTACATTCTATCTCCCAACCCTCAATGGCTCAATGACTTCCTCTACTAGCTGGGTATAGGCTTCCTTGATTTGTTTTTTATAGAGGAGAGGATTGAGGGCATCTGCCACCTCTAGCTTATAGTCCTGATAGCGCTGGCTCTTGGTCAACTGGCTTTCTCCTAGTTGTTTCTTGGCTCCCTTGCGGTAGTGCTCGACATAGTAACGGAGTTCATCCTCTCCGACATACCAACGTTTGCTAAAGACTTGGATATGTTGCTGGATGACAGCCTCTATCATCTGATCCAAGATATTTGCGATAGACTGACCACGATAGCTTTCTGGATGCTCTTGTACCTCTCTCCACAGTTCAGTGATGATCTGGGCAAGATTTGGATTGGTCTTCTCAAGACTCTGAATATAGTTATCCACGGCTTCCTTATCTTGAGCGCTTAGGTTCTTTTCTTGACTCTGACCTTGCTCAATCAGGCTTTGGATCAAGGTCAAGATATAGGCATAGTTGATTTCGTCCACTTGGATAGATTCCAGTTCATAGTGGATATCAAGTGGCTCTCCATCGTCATCATCCTCTACTCGGCTTTTTAATTCTGCAAGGACATTTCGATAAAGGCCCAGATACCTTTCCAACTTCTCTCCATCAAGTCCCGTCTGACTGTAAAGTTCTTCCTCATCATACTCTTTGTACACTCGGATAGAGGCTAAGTATTTATCAAAGGCTTGATAGGTTTTAGCTAGTTTCCTCAACTCAGGTGTAGAGATTTGCTCGATTTGGAGTTCATCCTCAGAATCATCGGTGATGAGATTTTGGAAATCACTGCAACTCCGTAAAAAGTTCCTCTTTTCCTCTTCCCAGCTTGGAGCTAGAACCTCGTTTTCACCACCATTTGAGTAGAGCTTGAGGGCATTATCTACTGCTTCCTTAAAGGCTAGAGGCTTTTGGAAGGTGATGATATGACCGTAGGTCTTACTGCTGTCAAAAATACGGTTGGTTCGGCTAAAAGCCTGAATCAAGTCCTGCGGTTGCATGGGCTTGCGGTCGATAAAGAGAGTTGACAGACAAGGGGCATCAAACCCCGTTAGGAGACGATTGACCACGATGACTAAGTCCAACTGCTCCTTGCGATAGAGGTATTTGTCCTGCTTTCGAGCTAGGCGGTTATTGACATCCGTATTAAAGCCACGAAGATCCGACATGGTAAAGTAGGTATCAAATTCTTGATTGTAGTCCTCTAAAACCTGCTTCATGTGGTCTTGGTTGGCTCTTGAGTCTTCTTCATTTTCTGTGACCGAGTAGGTGATGGTCGCCTTTGGAAAGTCTGGAAGAACCTGCTTAACCCTTTCCGATACCTTAACCCTCGTCTCCCCAGCCTTGACTCGTTTGAAGAGGTCATAGTAGGCTTGGGCTTGAGGGATGGATTTGACGGTCAGGATAGCATTATAGGTCTTACCAACTCCCTTTTGGAAGCCTAGCTGTTGACGGGATTTATTGATAATGGCATCCAAGACTTCCAACATATGCTCCTCATTCTCATACACGGTATCTGGTATGTCATTTTCGGATTTATCCGTGATGAGGGTATTGCGATAATCCACCTTAAAGCCTAAAACTGCTCCATCATGGATAGCTTCCTTGACTGTATACTCATGGAGACGGTCTCCGTACTGTTGCTGGGTGGTTTGGGCTAGATCGCCCACTTGCTGGCGTTTATTTTCCTTAAAAATAGGTGTGCCTGTAAAACCATACCAGAGAGACTGTGGGAAAAAGGCCTTCATGTCTTTTTGTGTTTGAGGTGTTACGGCACGGTGGCATTCATCCACGACAAAGGCCACTCGGATACCCTTGATTTTGTCCGCATCTCTTTGGTAAAGACCTTGATCAAACTTACGCATCATGGTGATGATTTTCTGGATGGTCGTTACCACCACACGCTTATCATTACTTCCTAGTCGCTTGACCAAATCATGGGTATTATCCGTCTCATCAATATCAATGACATCATTGGTCGCATAGGAGAGAAAGGACGAGGTAGTCTGTTGGTCCAAGTCTCTGCGGTCAACGACAAAAATCGTCTTTTGGATGGAAGGAATCTGGAGGAGATTCCGAGCTACCTTATAAGAAGTCAGGGTCTTACCTGAACCTGTCGTATGCCAAACATAGCCTGATGCTTGCTGGCGAGAGGCTTCTTGCACTGCTTCGATTGCATGGATCTGATAGGGGCGCAAGAGGATGAGAGCCTTCTTACTATCATCAAGGACAGAATACTGCATAACCATCTGGTGGGCACGAGGGATAGAAAGAACCTCGTGAGCAAAACTCGTCAAGCTTGTTATGGGTTGGTTGTCTTTATCCACCCACTTAGTTAGAAATTGCTTGTTGAGTTTATTTTCCCTAGCCGCAGCGATATAGCGTGTGTCTACTTTATTGGTCACAACAAACATCTGTAAGCTAGAGTAGATGCCACGGAACTTTCCTTCTCTATCATACTTCTTAATTTGATGAAAGGCATCTAGAAAAGCAACCCGGGGACTTTTAAGCTCGATCTGAATCATGGGAAGGCCATTGATCAAGAGGGTCACATCTAGCCTGCGGTCTTGATTCTGAGGATTTATCTTATCTCTCTCGACTTGGTTGACAACCTCATAACTAGACTTACCAGCCGCGATATTATCTCGCCAAATGACAGATAAACGGATAGTCCCCAAACTAGCATCTTCTCTCTGAACCTCAACCTTGGCAATGCCATTTTCGCCGACCAACCACTTGGCCGCATCATAGTAGCTAATAAAGTTCAGTTGATTCTTTATCTGGCGTTTTTCCTGTTCTGTCAGGGGATGATCTGCCAATAGAGCCACATTGTTCTGGGCTAGCTTTTCAAAAAAATTTTCCCATAATTGCTCTTCTGTTTTGAGATCTTCTCTGTATGTCCATTGACTTTCCCCAGTTACCAGTTGGCTGATCAGTTGTTTTTCTATCTCCAATTCTGGTTTTACCTGTATCATACTCTCTCCTTTGCTACATGTCTGCTCCCTTTATTATAGCATGTTTAGCCTCAAAATCCATCACTCTTCCTATAGCAAAAACACTCATTCCCCCTTTCTCCTCCAAAATATGGTATAGTAGAGTTATACTATCTATGAGGAGTTTACATGTCACAGGATAAACAAATGAAAGCTGTTTCTCCCCTTTTACAGCAAGTTATCAACATCTCATCGATTATCGGTGGGGTTGGGAGTTTGATTTTCTGTATTTGGGCTTATCAGGCTGGAATTTTACAGTCTAAGGAAACCCTCTCTGCCTTTATCCAGCAGGCAGGGATCTGGGGGCCACCTCTCTTTATCTTTTTACAGATTTTACAGACTGTCGTTCCTATCATTCCTGGGGCCTTGACCTCGGTGGCTGGGGTCTTTATCTACGGACACATCATCGGGACTATCTACAACTATATCGGCATCGTGATTGGCTGTGCCATTATCTTTTATCTGGTGCGCCTCTATGGGGCTGCCTTTGTCCAGTCTGTCGTCAGCAAGCGTACCTATGACAAGTATATCGGCTGGTTGGATAAGGGTAATCGTTTTGACCGTTTCTTTATTATTATGATGATTTGGCCCATTAGTCCAGCTGACTTTCTCTGTATGCTGGCCGCCCTGACCAAGATGAGTTTCAAGCGCTATATGACCATCATCATTCTGACCAAGCCCTTTACTCTCGTGGTTTATACCTACGGTCTGACCTATATTATCGACTTCTTCTGGCAAATGCTTTGACACATAAAAAATCCGTTTGGTTTCCCAAGCGGATTTTTAGAACGTAGATTGACTATAGCTTGATACTAAATATACTTTGGTATGAAAATCATAACTATTTTTCGATAGTGAGGCGAGGACTTACCTAGCCTTTCCGCCGTGATAGAAACACCTGAAGTCTAATGATTTCAGGTGTTCGGAAACTTTGAGACATTAGGCTCAAAGTTTAGGTATGGAATTTCGAAGAAAGTCGCTACCGTCCGTAATCACTTAAGGAAAGGCTCAAAAATATTGTTTTCAACCACAAAATCCGTTTGGTTTCCCAAGCGGATTTTGTGCTTTATTTTGAAACTTCTTTTGCAAGAACAAAGTTCCCAAGAGTGGCAGAACCATTTCCTGCGACTGCTGGAGTCACGATGTAGTCACGCACATCAGGTACTGGTAGGTAGCCATTGAGAAGAGATGTAAATTTCTCACGGACACGGTCCAGCATGTGTTGTTGAGCCATGACCCCTCCACCAAAGACAATCACGTCTGGGCGGAAAGTCACTGTCGCATTGACTGCAGCTTGAGCGATATAGTAGGCTTGGACATCCCAAACAGGATTGTTGAGTTCAATATTTTCCCCACGTACACCTGTACGAGCTTCCAAACTTGGACCAGCTGCATAGCCTTCCAGACATCCCTTATGGAAAGGACAAACACCCTTAAACTCTTTTTCAATATCCATTGGGTGTCTAGCAACATAATAATGACCCATCTCAGGGTGACCCACACCACCGATAAACTCTCCACGTTGGATAACACCTGCACCGATACCTGTACCGATTGTGTAGTAAACCAAGTTTTCAATACGAGCACCAGCATTGTTACGGGCAACCACTTCACCATAAGCAGAGCTGTTTACGTCTGTTGTGAAGTACATTGGCACGTTGAGGGCGCGACGAAGGGCACCAAGCAAGTCCACATTTGCCCAGTTTGGTTTTGGAGTCGTTGTGATAAAGCCATAATTTTTTGAGTTTTTATCAATATCAATCGGCCCAAATGAACCAACTGCAAGACCAGCAAGGTTGTCGAATTTTGAGAAGAACTCGATGGTTTTATCGATTGTTTCGATTGGAGTTGTTGTTGGAAATTGTGTTTTTTCTACAACGTTAAAGTTTTCATCACCGACAGCACAGACAAACTTTGTACCGCCCGCTTCCAAGCTTCCATATAATTTTGTCATGATAAACCTCTTGTTTTTATTTTCTTTATTATAGCATATTTCGAAAGTCTAAATTTCTCTATTTTTTAGATTTTCCTCTGTAAATCTTACCATTCAAGCAAAAACGAACAAACATGTCATTTGTTCGTTTTCACATTAGAGAGGATTGATTAGATTTTCACTTCGATCACAGCATCCCCCTTCGCAACTGAACCTGTTGCGACTGGAGCTACTGAAGCGTAGTCAGCTGTATTTGTAACGATAACCATTGTTGTATCATCAAGACCAGCTGCAGCAATTTTGTTTGAGTCAAAGGTTCCAAGAACATCGCCAGCTTTAACCTTATCACCTTGAGCAACTTTTGCTTCAAAACCTTCACCATTCATAGATACAGTGTCAATACCAACGTGGATCAAGACTTCAGCACCATCAGTTGTTTTCAAACCAAAAGCGTGTCCTGTTGGAAAGGCGATTGAAACTTCCGCATCAGCTGGTGCATATACCACACCTTGACTTGGTTTCACAGCGATACCTTGGCCCATAGCTCCACTTGAGAAGACTGGGTCATTCACATTTGAAAGAGCAACAACATCACCAATGATTGGAGTTTGGATTGTTTCGTCTTGAAGAGTTGCTGGTACTTCTTCATTTACCACTGTAGTTTCTTCAGAAACTGTTTCTTCAACAACTTCTGTTTCTTCTTTGTAACCAAAAGCATATGTCAAACCGAAACCAAGGGCAGTTGTAACTAAGACCATAAAGACATACTTGAGGAGTTGACCATTAATGTATAGAAGAGTACCAGGAATGATTGTGATACCAAAGCTAGTTCCTGCTAAACCAAGAATATTTGCTAACCAACCACCTGCAGCACCTGCAATAAGACCCATGATAAACGGTTTACCGTAACGAAGGTTAATACCAAAAATTGCTGGCTCAGTAATACCTAATCCTGCAGAAAGAGCTGCTGGGAAAGCAAGTGCTTTAATTTTGGGATTCTTTGTTTTTACACCAACAGCAAGAGTTGCTCCAAGTTGAGCAGTCATAGCTGCTGTAATAATAGCATTAAGAGGATCTGAACCTGTAGAAGTAACAAGGTTAGCCTCCAAGAGATTGAAGATATGGTGAACACCTGTAACAACGATGACCTGATGAACACCACCAAGGATTAATCCACCTAGACCCACTGGAAGACTGAGCAACCAAACAGTAGCGACTTTGACATAGCTTTCAACTTCGTGGAATACAGGTCCAATGACAAACAAGGCCAAAATAGACATTACTAAGAAAGTCAAGAATGGTACAAGGAGTAAATCTAATACATCTGGAATACGCTTACGGAGCCACTTTTCTAGTTTAGCACCAGTCAAACCAACGAAGAAGGCTGGTAAAACTGAGTTTTGATAGCCGACAACTTTGATAAAACCAAAGAAGAGGATTGGTTGAGCATCACCAGAGGCCACAGCCCAGGCATTTGGTAAGGATGAGTTTACCATCATCAATCCTAGAACCAAACCAAGCAATGGATTTCCACCGAAGACTCGAAAGGCTGACCAACAGATTAAGGCTGGGAAGAAGGCAAAAGCTGTATCTGTCAAAACAACTGAATAAGTATAGAAGTTTGTTGCTTTAAAAGCTTCTGCAGTAGTTCCAAACAAAGCTAAGACTTGATCCTGAACGATAGCCCCACGAATCCCCATAAAGAGACCAGTAGCAACAATTGCTGGCAAAAGAGGTACAAAGACGTCACCGAAAGTACGGATGGCACGTTGGAACCAATTTCCTTGTTTACCTGCTTCTTCTTTCATCTCATCCTTAGATGCTGTTGGCAAACCAAGAGCTACGACTTCATCGTACATCTTGTTTACTGTACCCGTACCAAAGATGATTTGGTATTGACCTGAGTTAAAGAAAGCACCTTGAACTTTTTCCAAGCTCTCGATAGCATCTTTATTGATCTTTGCTTCATCTTTAACCATAACGCGAAGACGAGTCGCACAGTGGGCTACACTGTTAACGTTCTCGCGTCCGCCCAAGGCTTCGATGACTTTTTTTGCAATTTCTGTATTGGTCATTTGCAAAAATCTCCTTATAAAAAATTTGTAAAATGTTTGAAAGCGATTTTATCCGCCCTACGCATATAATTCTATCATGTTTTTAAAATATGTCAAGCGTTTTGCAGAAAAAGTTTTAGCATTTTGAATTTTTTGATTGTTTTTGATGTCTTTGAAATAAAACAAGCAATATTTCACCTATTATTGTGAGGTTTTTAAAGATTTTTTTGCAAATTCTTTCATTTTTTCATTTATTTTCATAAAATCCTTCAATCCGTTTCTGTCAATCGTTTGATATTTTTTTCTTAATTTTATGATAAAAGACTTGCTTTTTTAAAAGGAAACGTTTACTATAAAGATAGTAGAATTTATGGAGGGAATATAAATGGAATGGACTACCGAACGTCGTTACAGACGTTATGAAGATTGGACACAAGAAGAAAGAAAAGAAATCCAAGAAAAGATGGCACAATCCCCATGGCATGTCAGCTATCACATTGAACCAAAGGAAGGACTCCTTAACGACCCGAACGGTTTTTCTTACTTTGATGGCAAGTGGGTTGTCTTTTACCAAAACTTCCCCTTTGGTGCAGCTCATGGATTGAAGTCTTGGGTTCAGCTTGAAAGCGACGACTTGGTTCACTTTACTGAAACAGGTGTAAAAATCTTACCTGATACTCCACTTGATAGCCACGGCGCTTACTCTGGATCTGCTATGCAGTTTGGTGATCAATTGTTCCTATTCTATACAGGAAATGTCCGTGATGAAAATTGGGTGCGTCACCCTTATCAGATTGGTGCCTTAATGGATAAGGACGGCAAGATTGAAAAGATTGATAAGGTCTTGATTGATCAACCAGCTGATGCTACCGACCACTTCCGCGATCCACAGATTTTTAACTTTAAAGGACAATACTACGCAATCGTTGGTGGACAAGACTTGGAGAAAAAAGGATTCGTCCGTCTCTACAAAGCAGTCGATAATGATTATACAAACTGGCAAGAAGTTGGTGATTTGGACTTCAACAATGACCGCACTGCCTATATGATGGAGTGCCCAAATCTTGTCTTTGTCGGAGAACAACCTGTCCTTCTCTACTGCCCACAAGGTTTGGATAAAAAAGTTCTTGAATATGACAATATTTATCCAAATATGTATAAAATTGGTGCTTCCTTCGACCCTGAAAATGCTCGTTTGGTAGATGTGTCTGAACTACACAATCTAGACTATGGTTTCGAAGCCTATGCTACTCAAGCTTTTAACGCTCCGGATGGACGTGCTCTCGCTGTTAGTTGGCTTGGTTTGCCAGATGTGTCTTATCCATCTGACCGTTTTGACCATCAAGGAACTTTTTCATTGGTAAAAGAACTTACCATTAAAGATGGCAAACTCTATCAGTACCCTGTAGAAGCCATCAAGTACCTTCGAGCTTCAAAAGAGGAATTTTCAAATCGTTCTGAAACTAAGAATAGCTACGAACTTGAGCTGAACTTAGAGGCTAATAGCCAAAGTGAAATCATCCTTCTTGCTGATAAAGACGGAAAGGGGCTATCTATCAATTTCGACCTTGTCAATGGCCAAGTAACCGTTGATCGTAGTCAAGCAGGTGAGCAATATGCTCAAGAATTTGGAACTACTCGCTCTTGCTCAGTTACTAATCAAGCAACTACTGTCAATATCTTCATCGACAACTCAGTCTTTGAAATTTTCATCAATAAAGGAGAAAAAGTATTTTCTGGTCGTGTCTTCCCACATGAGAACCAAAATGGAATTCTCATTAAATCTGGAAACCCAACTGGAACTTACTACGAATTAGAATATGGTCGCAAAACTGACTGATGTCGCAAAATTGGCTGGTGTCAGCCCTACTACTGTTTCACGTGTCATCAATAAAAAAGGCTATCTATCTGAAAAAACCATCCAAAAGGTCAATGAGGCCATGCGAGAGTTGGGCTATAAACCTAACAACCTTGCTCGTAGCCTCCAAGGGAAATCAGCCAAGTTAATCGGTTTGATTTTCCCAAAAATTAGCCATGTTTTCTATGCTGAATTGATTGACAAATTGGAACACGAACTCTTCAAAAAAGGCTACAAGACCATCATCTGCAATAGTGAGCACGATTCGGAAAAAGAACGTGAGTATCTTGAAATGCTAGAAGCCAACCAAGTGGATGGAATCATCTCTGGTAGTCATAACTTGGGAATTGAAGACTACAATCGCGTAACGGCTCCAATCATCTCTTTTGACCGTAACCTGTCTCCAGATATCCCTGTCGTTTCTTCTGACAACTATGCTGGTGGTGTCCTAGCCGCTCAGACCTTGGCTAAAACTGGAGCCAAATCTATTATCATGATTACAGGAAATGACAACTCTAATTCCCCAACTGGACTTCGTCATGCTGGTTTTGCTTCAATCTTGCCAAAGGCTCCTATTATCAATGTTTCCAGTGATTTTTCACCCCTTCGTAAGGAAATGGAAATAAAAAATATCCTGACCAAACAAAAACCAGATGCGATTTTCGCCTCTGATGATTTGACTGCTATTTTGGTTATTAAGATTGCCCAGGAGCTTGGAATCTCTGTGCCTGAACAACTCAAAGTGATCGGCTATGACGGGACTTATTTCATTGAGAATTTCTACCCTCACCTCACTACCATTAAACAACCCTTGGAAGAGATTGCTCGCCTAACAGTTGATTTGCTCTTACAAAAAATTGAAGGTAAAGAGGTTGCTACCACTGGTTATTTCTTGCCAGTTAGTCTCTTACCAGGTAAAAGTATTTAAACAAAAAACTCGGACTGAATCAGTCTGAGTTTTTTCTTATAATCTAAATTTTTTCAAAAGTGTTTGGGCTTTTTCTAAATTAAAAGTTTTTTCAGCAATCAAGCATTCTACCAACTTAGGCACTTCAGCCTCTGTGGCTCCTGCAAGGAGGGCTAGTGACTTCGCTTGAAGTTTCATGTGTCCATGCTGAATTCCTGTGCTGACAAGAGCTTTAAGGGCTGCAAAGTTTTGGGCAAGTCCTATAGACACGATAATCTGGGCTAATTCTTTGGCAGAAGGATTTCCCAGTAGCTCATGACTGAGGGATACACGAGGGTTGAGGCCGATAGACCCACCCTTGGTCGCTACAGGCATGGGCAGGGTCATCTCACCGACCAATTCTTCTCTTTCAAAGTCCAGCGTCCATTGACTAAGACCTTGGTAATGTCCATCTCGACTGGCAAAGGCATGAGCCCCGGCTTCGATGGCACGCCAGTCATTACCAGTGGCAATCAAAATGGCATCAATACCGTTAAAAATCCCTTTATTGTGGGTAGTGGCTCGGTAAGGATCAGCCTGCGCAAACTGACTAGCCAAGGCTATTTTCTCCGCAATCTCTCGTCCTTGATCCTTTTGGCGGCTCAAGTAGCGAAAGGCGATGCGACAGCTTGCTGTCACCAGAGAATCGGTCGCGTAATTAGACAGGATTCCCATGAGACTCTGTCCCTGGCTGAGTTCTTCTAAGACTGGTTTCAAGGCTTCCAGCATGGTGTTGAGCATATTGGCTCCCATGGCTTCCTGGGTATCGACATGAAGATAAACAACGAGAAAGTCTGTTTCGCCTTTTATCTGCTCGACATGCAAATCACGCGCCCCGCCTCCACGTTTAACGATGGAAGGATAGGCTTGATTGGCAAGCTCCAAGAGCTCAGCCTTCTTGCTGGCAATCTTCTCTTGAGCTTGTTCAGGTTCAGCAACTTGATAAAGGGCTACCTGTCCAATCATCTGACGCTCATGCACTTGAGCAGTAAAGCCACCTGCTCGCTTGATGATTTTACTTGCATAGCTGGCCGCAGCAACCACGGACGGTTCTTCTGTCACATAGGGAACTGTGTATTCCTGACCGTTAACGAGGACCTCTGGGACCAGTGAATAAGGCAGAGAAAAAGTTCCCACCACATTCTCACTCAGCTGGTCTGCCACAGTCACACTAATCTGTTCATCCTGCTCCAGACTCGCTTGTCTCTCAGGACTAAGGAGCGCCTGAGCTTTTAACAGCTCGAGGCGCTCTTGGTATGATTTTTTAGAAAATCCATTCCAACTTATCTTCATTATTTTTCAACCTTGCTATAACGGCGTTGGTGATCAACAATTTCAACCAAGGCAAAATCTTGATTTTCATAGCCAGCAAACTGGGCAGAATTTGTTTCATCTAAGTCTACTTCCTCAAAGAAGACTTTTTCATAGTCAGCAACAGACAGGGCAGTTCGTTGGTTGAGCTTGTTCAAACGGTCTTTATCCAGATAAGCTTCATATCCTTCAACCAATTCGCCACTAAAGAACTCAGCCACGGCACCACTTCCGTAACTATAAAGGGCGATTTTATCGCCAGCCTTCAAGCTATCTGTATTTTCCAAGAGAGACAAGAGTCCAAGGAAAAGTGAACCTGTGTAGATATTCCCCACCTTTTGACTGTATAGAATAGACTGGTCAAAATGGTTTTGCAAGAGGTCTTTTTTCTCTTGAGGCAGGCTCTTATCCATGATTTTTTTCAAGCCTTTTAGTGCTAATTTAGGATAAGGCAAGTGGAAGCAAACAGCTGCAAAATCATCCAAAGTAAGCTGGTAGCGTTTTTGATATTCAAGCCAAGTCGTTTTCAAACTATCCAAGTATTGCTGGGTAGAATAGACACCATTTACATAAGGAGTTGTTGAGTAATTTGGACGCCAGAAATCCATGATGTCACGAGTCTGAGCCACATTGTCGTTATTAAAGGCCATAATGCGTGGATTCTGTGTAATCAACATGGCCACACTTCCAGCACCCTGAGTGGGTTCTCCAGGTGTTTCAATACCATATTTGGCAATATCACTGGCAATAACTAAAACTTTGGACTCTGGAGAATTTTCCACATGCAATTTGGCATAATGAAGGGCCGCTGTCGCTCCATAGCAGGCTTCTTTAATCTCAAAACTACGAGCAAAGGGCTGGATGCCCAGCAAACCATGTACAAAGACGGCCGCAGCTTTACTCTGGTCAATTCCTGACTCAGTAGCCACAATGACCATATCAATTTCTGCTCTTTCTTGCTCAGTTAAAATAGAATCACTTGCACTGGCTGCCAAGGTCACGATATCCTCAGTTAGAGGCGCAATACTCAATTCCTTGAGTAAGAGTCCTTTACTTAATTTTTCAGGGTCAATTCCCCTCGCTTCTGCTAAGTCTTGTAATTTCAAGACATATTGACTGGTCGCAAAACCAATCTTATCAATACCGATTGTCATATTTACCTCTGTTTTATCATTCATTGTAAAAAATCGTTCTATACTATTTTATCACAAATAGCAGTAAAAGAGAGAAAAAAGACTTGATTCACCAAATCAAGTCCCTTATTATTCTAACCATTATGCTGTTTTCGTAAGTGAGAATAAAGTCTGAGAATCACTGTTCCACTAGCCATTCCAATGGAAATCACCAAAGCCAACATAACAACTAAGGTTGCACTAGCAATGGCATGACTGTAATCTCCCGTCACAAAAAAGGCAGTTGTCCGATAGGAGAGATAACCCGGAACCAGAGGTGCCAAGATGGCCAAGATAAAGACCACAGCAGGTGTCTTATAAAGAATACTTAAAATCTGGCTGACACAAGAACCGATAATGGCTGCAATAAAAGTAGCCACAATAACATTGGTCGGTTCCTTGAGCAAAAGATAAATTAGCCAGACAGCCATGCCCAAAATTCCTCCTGGTAAGAGCATAGAACGTTGCACATTGAGTACGATTAAAAAAGTGATGATAGCAAGAAGACTTGCTACTGCTTGTAATAAAAAGGTTGTTAGTGTCATATTAATTCATCAATACCAAGGCGACAGAAGTTCCTGCCCCTAAAGCAAGGGTAATGAGCAGGGATTCAAACATCTTACTCATACCAGAGTTTATGTGGTTGGTCATAATATCACGAACCGCATTGGTCAAGGCAATTCCTGGTACAAAAGGCATGACCGCGCCAGCTATAATCAAATCTGCCGTTGAAGGAAAGCCTGTGTAGCGAGCCCAAAACTGGGCAATCATCCCAAATACAAAGGCTCCAGCAAAGGCCGTCACAAAAGGAATTCGGATAAATTTTTCCACATAAAGGGAAAATGCAAAACCAAATAAGGTAGCCACTCCTGCCCCAAGTGCATCGTAGATATTTCCACTAAACATAATTGAAAAGAAAGGGGCGCTAAAGGTCGCAGCCAAAGTTACCTGCAACTTAGTATAGGGAAGAGGTTGAGCTTGCAAGGCCGTCAATTGCTTGAAGGCCGTCTCTAAATCCAGCTTTCCCCCTACCAACTGACGAGAAATCTGATTCACATCGCAGACTTTTTCGATGTTATAAGAAGAGGAAGTCACGCGTTTCATTCGTGAAATATTGGTATTTTCAATGGAGAAAAAGATTGCGGCAGGCATGGCAAGAACATTGCAATCCAAAATTCCCTGCGAATGCGCAATACGAATCATGGTATCTTCTACACGATGAATCTCTGAACCACTTTTAAGGAGAATGGTTCCTGCTAACATAATCACATCGATGACGGCATTTAATTCTCTTGATTCTTCCATGCGTTCCTCCTTTTATCAACTCCCTCTATTCTATCACAAATCTGGAGTCAAAAAAAATCTTTGCCATGAAATCATGACAAAGATTCGTTTAATCACGAGAATTTTCGTGGTTTCCTTCACTACTTGATTGAGTAGTAGCAGGTGCATTCTCTCGTTGATTTCCTTGTTGGTTCCCCTGACTTGGTGTTGTAGTAGAACCTTGGTTTCCACGTTGGGCTGGTGCTGATGATGACGTTGACGGCGGTGTTTTTGGTTTGTAGATTGAAATCTTGACACGCGTCTTAGTCAAATCAACCTTTTCACCTGCTTTTGGACTTTGCTCTACAACAGTCCCCTCAGCAGTTCCTTCAGGAGCTTTAGACACTTCTACAACTTCGATATTAGCTTTTTTAATGTCATATATCTCTGTAAGATTATTGACTGCAAATTCTCGACTAGAACCAATATAGCTTGGCATTGAAATAGAATTTACCTTCTTAGCGACTGTCAAAACTATTTGAGTTGCCTTGCTAAGATCATAGGTTGTTCCCTCCGGTAAACTTTGTTTCATGATTGTACCGGCTTCGATTTCGTTGGATTCTTCTTCCTCAATCTTAATTAGATTTTCTGGAACCTTCTTACCCTTCAATTCTGCCACGACATCACTGGACTTTCTTCCGAGATAATTTCCAAGTTGGAAGGATTGCTGACCAGAAGACACAATCAAATTAATTTTTGTTCCTTCTTTGCGTGTTGTACCAGCGTCAGGATCGGTACGAATAACACGACCTTCTTCAACCTTATCACTAGCCTCTGTTTTTTCTTCACCAACCTCAAAATTGGCTTTCTTAAGCGCTTCTTTAGCTTCCGCAACCGTCTGGCCTGCCACATTTGGAATGGCAATGGTTGCAGGAGTTCTGGATAGTATCCAAATAAGAGAAGCTGCCACCAATACAATGCTGGCCAACAAAATCATATAGCGAACTCTAAATTTCCGTTTCTTAACAGGCTTGGTTGCGTAATTGTCCTCTGAAGCCTGCTGACTCGGCTTCGCAGTCTGTGGCTTTGGACTTTGTGTTTGCACCTTAGGAATCGAAGTCAAGGTACTTTGTGGAACTTTAGGAAGAGTCTTGGTGTCAGCCTTAGTGGTATCATTAAACACCAATTTAGGCTCATTGCGACGATTATAAGACAAACTACTAGACAAGTCCACATACATCTCTGCAACTGACTGATAACGATCTGTCAATTTCTTGGCAGTTGCCTTGATGACAACATTCTCTAAAGCCTGAGGCACAGATGGATTCTCAGCTATAACCGATGGCAATGGTTTCTGGAAATGCTGGAGGGCGATGGTCACTGCACTATCCCCATCGTAAGGGATATGTCCTGTCAACATCTCATAAAAGATGATCCCCATGGCATAGATATCACTCTGTACAGTCGCTTTAGAACCACGCGCCTGCTCTGGTGACAAGTAGTGAACCGAACCAAGCATAGAGTTGGTCTGAGTCAGACTCGTCTCTGCAAAGGCTACCGCAATCCCAAAGTCTGTGACCTTGGCAGTCCCATCTGGTGTCAAGAGGATATTTTGAGGTTTCAAATCACGGTGAACAATGCCTCTAGTATGAGCTAAGCGCATAGCCAAGAGGATTTGTCCCATGATTCGGACCGCTTCTTCATTTGAAAGAGGGTGATGTTCCTTGATATAGCGCTTGAGGTCAAGTCCTGCTACGTACTCCATAGCTAAGTACTGTTGACCGTCTTCCTCACCAATATCTGTAATCCGAACGATATGAGGATGGTCCAGATCTGCCATGGCTCTCGCTTCACGCTGAAAACGAGCCACTGCAATGGGATCTGTTTGGTAGTTGGTCCTCAGGACCTTTACTGCCACTTCTTCCCCGTCTAGAATCAAATCCTTGGCCAAGTATACATCTGCCATGCCTCCTCGACCAATTTGTTTGATAATTCGATACCGCCCGGCAAAAATCTTGCCGATTTGGATCATTCTTCATCCTCCTCGTTCATAGAAACAAGGGCAACCGTAATATTGTCTAAACCTCCTGCATTGTTAGCAAAACGCACGAGCGTCGCTGTTTTATCTGCCAAAGGAATATCACTGGTTACAATATCACAAATCTCACTGCCTGAAATCATGTTGGTTAATCCATCGCTATTAAGTAGGAGATAATCTCCTGTCGCAAGGGTAATCATTCCAAAATCAGGCTGAATTTCGTCTTTTTGACCAATTGACTGGGTAATAATATTTTTCTGTGGGTGGCTAGCTGCTTCTTCAGGTGTCAATTGACCAGCCTTGAGCAATTCATTGACCAAAGAATGGTCGCTTGTTAACTGGTGGTATTCTTCTCCACGAATCAAACCGATACGAGAATCCCCAATGTGGGCATAGATAGCCTGATTGCCAATAATAGCAACAGCCTCGAGGGTTGTTCCCATTCCTTTATAAGCTTCATCTTGTCCCAATTGGTTAATCTTTTGATTTTCAATCTCAAGGTTGTTGGCAAACCATTCACGTACTTCATTAACCGTATCGATTTGAGTATCTACCCAAGCTACACCTAGGTCTGTTACCGCCATCTCACTAGCGATATTCCCCGCACGATGACCTCCCATACCATCAGCTAGGATAATCATGGTACGTCCAGCTCTATTGACATAGTGGTTGACATAGTCTTGGTTATTTGTTCGTTTCTGACCAACATCTGTTAATAATGAAATTTCCATGTGTTAGTTCCTTCCTAATCCGATATCTTACGAAATTGACTGATGAAGAATCCATCACTTCCATACAATTCAGGTGTAATGAGGATACAGCCATCTTTCATGATATCATTACATTCATGTTCTAGTGTTACCTGCTCAAATTCAGGATGACTTTCTAAAAATGCCTGTACGACTTGAAAGTTCTCCTCTGAGACAATAGTACAGGTACTATAAGTTATTATACCACCTTTGCGTAGTGTTTGACAAACACTACCTAATATTTCTAGCTGAATTTCCTGCAAGGACGCGAAATCTGCCGTTTCTTTATTGTATTTGATGTCTGGTTTTCGACGCAGAAGACCAATTCCTGAACAGGGAGCATCTACCAAAATCTTATCAAAAGAATCCTGACCAAAAAACTCATGTACCTTTCTGGCATCCAATTTTTGCGTTTGAACCCGATCCGCCACACCCAGACGTTGGGCATTTTCTTGGATTAAGTCCAACTTGTGGTCATACAAGTCCAGAGCAGTAACCTGACCTGTCGTGAGATAAGAGGCTATATGGGCTGTTTTTCCACCCGGAGCCGCACAGGCATCTAGAACCTGCTCATCACCTTGTAAATCAAGCGTCGGAGCAACAAGCTGACTGGACTCGTCTTGAATGGTAATAGCTCCCTCCACAAACAAATCATGGCCTGCAAAATGCCCTTGCTCCTTGACCAGACCAGAAGAAGACAAATGTGAATCACTACCCTCCAACAAGACTTGGATTTCTTCTTTTCGGCTTAAATCAGTCACACGAATACTGGCCTTGTTGCGCACCAAAAGGCTTTCAAAGATAGCTTGCGCTCGCTCTTCTCCGTATTCTTCCTTGAGTTTGGCAACTAGCCAAACTGGGAGAGAATAGGCAACGGAATCACGCTTGTTTTTTCGCTTGATGCTAGCAATATCTGGCCAACCCTCACGCAGAATACGGCGAAGGACGGCGTTGACCAATTTTTCACTGCCTTTTTTACGGACTTTGGCCAATTCTACTGCTTCATTGACCACAGCATGGTCTGGAATCTTGTTCAAATAGCGGAGCTGGTAGGCACTCATGAGAAGAAGGACATAAAGCCAACTATCTAACTGGTCTCTGTCTTCGATAAAGTGGGATAGGTACCATTCCAAGGTGAGTTTACGGGTTACCGTTCCATAGACCAGCTCGGTCACCAAACCCTTGTCCGCTGCTGAAAGTTGACTTCCCTTGAGATGCTTATTTAAGGCGATATTTGAGTATGCTTGATTGATAAAAACATCCTCTAATACTGCTAGGGCTAAACTTCTAGCCGTTTCTACTTTAGTCACCAAATCGTTCTCCTACAGTCAATGTACGTCCAACTCCATTGAGGAAGGAAGCAATGTCCATCTTAGGTTTACCAGCTGGCTGCACTTGTTTGAGGGATAGAGCCCCTTCTGCCGTTGCGACAATCAATTCTTTCTTACCAATAGATAGGATCTCACCTGGATTTCCCTGACCTTCTACTGCTAAAGCTTCATAAATCTTAAAGCGGTCGCCCTTAAGGAAAGTATGGGCAACAGGCCACGGATTCATCCCACGGATTTGGTTAAAGAGTTGACGATTGCTTTTATTCCAATCCAATTTTTCTTCCTCTGGCTTGATGTTTGGCGAGAAAGTAACCTGACTTGGATCCTGTGGTTCAGGTTTAATCTCCCCAGCAATATAGGCAGGCAAAGTATCCAAAAGCAAATCACGACCAACTAGCGCCAATTTCTCAAACAAGGTGCCGACATTGTCCTCATCCATAATCGGAATACTACGACGAGAAATCATATCCCCTGCATCCATTTCCTTAACCATCTCCATAATGGTCACACCAGCTTCCTCATCTCCTTGAATCAAGGCATAATGGATAGGCGCACCACCACGGTGTTTGGGAAGAAGGGAAGCGTGAACATTGACCGCAAAGTCCATGCTATCAAGGAGTTTACTTGGGAGAAACTGCCCAAAAGCAGCGGTCACAATTCCATCCGCTCCTAGCTGCATAATCTCTTCCATCTCTGGACTTCCAGATAATTTTTCAGGTTGGTAGATAGGAAGACCTGCTTCCTTGGCAGCCTGCTTGACTGGGGTTTCTTGGATAACTTTTTTACGACCGACAGCACGGTCTGGCTGGGTCACAACGGCTAGAATTTCGTAACGGTCATCTGTCAAAAGCCCTTTTAAAACTGTTGCTGAAAAGTCGGGTGTCCCCATAAAGATTAATTTTGTCATATCTTCTCCTTCTTATAAAAATTGCTGCGGCTCATGGTCAATGCTGAGACGGAGCTCACTATTTTCCCGTTCTTGAGTCAAGGCCAAGACCTGGTTGAGAGTCGGACTTAGCTCATCTTCTAAACGGTATTTAATCAAAATCTGGTAATGATAGAGGTTGTGGGTACGGGCAATGGGTTTTGGCGTCGGTCCAAGGATGTTACTGGTTTCAGACAAACCTGACCGCAAAATGTTCATAACTTCATAAGCACGTTTGACAACCTCTTCTTCTTTCTTGTGAGAAAGGGTAATGCCAATGGTGAAATAGTAAGGCGGATAACCTAGTTGTCGTCTAATACCCATTTCATAGGCATAAAAGCCTTCGTAATCCTGCTCCTTGGCAAATCGAATAGCATAGTGCTGAGGATTATAGGACTGGATCAAGACCTGACCTGCTTTTTCAGCCCGTCCTGCCCGACCTGCCACCTGAGTCAAGAGCTGGAAGGTTCTCTCAGAAGAACGGAAATCAGGCAGATTCAAGGCTGTATCGGCATTTAGAACTCCGACCAAAGTCACATTGGGAAAATCCAATCCCTTGGCAATCATCTGAGTACCTAGTAAAATATCTGCTTCTCCTCGTCCAAACTGGTCAAGAAGAGCTTGGTGACTACCTTTCTTACGAGTCGTGTCCACATCCATCCGCAAAATACGGGCTTGGGGAAAGAGTTCTGCCAGCTCGTCACAAGCCTTCTGTGTCCCCGTCCCATAGTAACGAATACTTCGACTATTACAGTTAGGACATACCTGAGGAATATCCTTCGAAAAACCACAATAATGGCAGTTCATGGTCTTGGTATCCATGTGCAAGGTCAAGGATATATCACAGTTGGGACAAGTATCCACAGTTCCACACTCCCGACACATGACAAAGCTAGAATAACCACGGCGATTGAGCATGAGAACCACCTGCTCTTTTTTAGCTAGACGGTCTTGAATAGCTTCTAGCAAGGGTGGCGTAAAGTTTGACGTCTCGTTTTGTCCGATATAGTCCCGAAAATCAATCACTTGAACCTTGGGAATAGTGGCCTGAGGATTGGCACGTTGGGTTAGACATAAGTGTTGATAGACGCCTTTTCCAGCACGCGCCCGGCTCTCTAAGCTCGGCGTTGCAGACCCAAGCACTAGGGCTGCTTGATTGTATTGGGCCCGTAAAATAGCCACCTCTCTGGCATGGTAGCGGGGATTACTGTCTTGCTTATAAGTCGCTTCATGTTCCTCATCAATAATCATAACACCCAGATTTTTCAGCGGAGCAAAGATGGCAGATCTGGCGCCAACAACAACTTGAGCGTCTCCACGCTCGACCTTGCGCCATTCATCATACTTTTCACCATTGGATAAGCCTGAGTGAAGAATGGCCACTTTCTCACCAAAACGAGCAATAAAACGCTCCGTCATCTGTGGAGTCAGGGAAATCTCAGGCACCAGCAAAATAGCTGTCTTGCCCTTGCCCAAAGCTCCTTGGATAATCTGCAAGTAGACCTCGGTCTTCCCACTTCCTGTAATCCCTTGAAGGAGGAAGGGAGGCTGATGACTGCCAATAGAACTGACAACCGCATCACGCGCCTGCCTTTGCTCTGGATTCAATTCCAAAGGCTGACTTGCTTCAATTCCTTCAAAATAAGCAGCCGAGCGTTGGACTTCCTTTTTGACTATTGTAACAGCACCTTGTTCTACAAAGAAGTTGACTTGCTCCCGCGAGTAGGACTCTAACAAACTGGCCAAGGAAGCACTCTCAGGATGAGACAGTAAATAGTCTCTCAATTCCAACTTTTTCTTGGCACGTGCAGAAATATCGACAACTTCTAATTGAGCAAGATTGACCTCATACCAAGACTGGGTCTTGACCTTCTTTTGATCAATCGCCTGATATTCTAGACCAAGCAGGCCTTTTCTAGTCAAACGCATCATTTCAGCTTGCTTACCTAAATCTAGAGAAGAAAAGGCTAGCGAATCTTCTGAACCAAACAAGCGCTCTTTGTCTGCCTGACTCAGACCTGCCAGAGGATAAAGAATCTTGTCATAGCTGGAGTTCAGAAATCCCGGTAACATAGCCTTGAGGATGGAGATCTTGTAGGAGAAGACGGACTTGCGTAACTCCTCAGCAAGCCAGAGTTGTTCTTGCGTAAGAACAGGAGAAAAATCCAACACCTCGACAATATCTTTTAAATCTTGCTCTATCTCTTCTTCAGCTGATTGAGAATCTAAATCAAGAACAATCCCTTGAATCAGACGATTACCCTTACCAAAGGGCACATGTACCCGCATTCCAACTTCCAACATTCCCTCAAATTCCTCCGGAATCCTATAACTATAGGGCTGGTCCGTCTGCATCAAGGGCACATCTACGATAATCTTAGCTAGGGTCATCTTCTCACCTCCTCCTTGTCAGTACATTCTTTCAAATAGAAAAAATAAGATTGAGTCCCCCCAACCTTAAATTTTTTCACCATCTTCTTTTTCTTTAGCGATTTGCTCTTTGATTTTCTTTTCTTCTTCTTCTTTGCGGCGTTTTTCTTCTTCGATACGGCGACGCACTGCTTCACGTTTTCCTTCTGGATCTGGGTGAATTGTAACGTTTCCTGATTCGATTTCTTCTAAAGCGCGAAGAGTTGATTTTTCAGATTTGAAACCTTGAGTTGCTGGCGCACCTGCTTCCAATTCGTGAGCACGTTTTGCTTCCAAGATTACGAGTGAATATTTTGAAGGAACCTTGTCGAGCAAGGTATCAATAGAGGGTTTTAACATCATTTGCTTGTACCTATTTTCTAAATTTTATCGGGTAGTTGGAGATTTCGGTAACATCTCCTGATAGTGACCAATGACACGATCCACACGGAAATGCTCTGCTTCGATCACACGTTTGACACGCTCAGCAGCTAGGGGCACCTGATCGTTGACAATCGCATAATCATACTCACGCATAAGCGCAATTTCTTCCTTGGCTTTTTCGATTCGTTGGGCAATCACTTCTGCACTATCTGTTCCACGACCTACCAAGCGGTCTTGTAATTCATCCAAATCTGGTGGTGTCAGGAAGATAAAGACAGCATCTGGAACCTTTTTCTTGACCTGAAGAGCGCCTTGAACTTCAATTTCAAGGAAAACATCGATTCCCTTGTCCAAGGTTTCATTGACATAGGTCAGAGGAGTTCCATAGTAGTTGCCGACATATTCTGCGTATTCCAACATCTGTCCTTGACGAATCAGCTCTTCAAACTCTTCGCGAGTACGGAAGAAATAGTCAACACCATCCACTTCTCCAGGACGTTGTGCGCGTGTCGTCATCGATACAGAGTATTGAAATTGGTTTTCAGAACTCTCAAAAATCTCTCTTCTAACCGTTCCTTTTCCAACCCCTGAAGGACCAGAAAAAACGATTAGTAAGCCTCGGTCTGCCATTGTGTCTCCTTTAGTCAGTCTGTGAAATAACATTTCTCTAGAATAATGACAAAAAGCCAGATTATCCTTTACAGTCTTTCTATCTAGTGTAACAAAAAAGCAGTAATTTTTCAACTGCTCTTTCTTATTTATTTAGATTTATACAAGGTATCCCCTTAAAATATACTTGCCTTTTTATTCTATTTAAGAGATAATAAAACTACTAATATAAAAAGGAGAAGTTTATGGGAAATTATAAAGGAAAAAATGTTGATGAAGCGATTGAAAATGGCTTATCTGAACTTAATCTCAAAAAAAGTGAAGTCAAAATCAATATTATTGATCATGGAAATGCCGGAATTTTTGGTTTTTTTGAAAAAGAAGCTGAGGTTGAAATCACACCATTAAGCCCACTGGAATTGAAGGTAAAAAAATTAATTCCATATTTAATCGGTGCTGTTGCAATATTTATGATTCTTATATCAGTTATAATTGGATTATACTCAGATAAGTCAACTACTGTTTCTCACCCTTCATCTACAGAAACTAGTAGCGTTATTGAAAAATCTGTCGAGAAAACTAGTGAATCATCCTCTACATCATCAAGTTCGACGCCTGCTTCCTCTAGTTCAACTAACACCACATCAAGCTCGACCGAAACCTCGTCAACAAGTCCATCCCAATCAGCTGTCATCACAACTGAAAACAATGAGGAATTTAAAGCACTATTGCAAACTGATGACTCAAGCACCATAACAAATTTTATTCAAAAATATAAAGGTCAAGTCATCGAATTTGATGGACACATAGCAGATATTGCACACTATAAAAATTACAAAACAAAATTCGATATGCTTATTTATGGCGGAAATTACTTAGGAGCAGAACAAGCACCTTCGGGACCAAACTTTAAATTTGTAAATATAACAACAGTTTCTAACGCCGCTTTCAACTCTTTTAATGGCGAAAATATTTCTAAAGGCCAAAATGTACATATAAAGGCACAAATTGGAAACTATAACTCCACTCAAGATTTAGTCTACCTATCTCCAATTGAGGTTTCGCCTCGATAATATAACGAATTATTTCAAATAATTTATTCAAAAAACTGAAGTCAGATTCTCTTCTGACTTCAGTTTTTTATTATTTAGCATAATCTACTGCACGAAGTTCACGAATCACGGTTACCTTGATATTTCCTGGGTAATCGAGATTGTTTTCAATTTTCTCACGAACTTTGTGAGCCAAGATTGTGACTTTGTCGTCCTTGATTTGTCCTGGATTGACCATGATGCGGATTTCACGTCCTGCTTGAAGGGCAAAGCTATTTTGTACTCCTTCAAAGCCGTTAGCAATTTCTTCCAAATCATGGAGACGCTTGATGTAGCTTTCAAGAGACTCACTACGAGCACCTGGCCGAGCTGCGCTCAAGGCATCTGCTGCAGCGACGATAACTGCAATGACGCTCTCAGCTTCAACATCTCCGTGGTGACTAGCAATCGTATTCACCACAACTGGATGCTCCTTGTACTTACGAGCCAATTCCATACCAATTTCAACGTGGCTACCTTCAACCTCGCGGTCAATGGCTTTCCCGATATCGTGAAGGAATCCTGCACGACGGGCAAGAGCTGCATTTTCACCAAGCTCGCTCGCCATGATACCAGCCAACTTAGCCACCTCAATCGAATGACGCAAGACATTTTGTCCATAAGAAGTACGGAACTGCAAACGTCCCATAATCTTCATCAAGTCTGGATGAAGGTTTGGCGCACCAATCTCATAGGCTGCTGCCTCACCATATTCACGGATCTTATTATCAATCTCTTGACGGTTTTTCTCAACCAACTCTTCGATACGAGCTGGGTGGATACGACCATCCTTGAGCAACATTTCCATAGTCATACGAGCAATCTCGCGACGAATCGGGTCAAATCCTGACAAGGTCACCACTTCTGGTGTATCGTCGATAATGACATCAACCCCTGTCAAACTTTCAAAGGTACGAATGTTACGACCTTCACGACCAATAATGCGTCCCTTCATAGTATCGTCTGGCAGATGAACTGTTGAGTTTGTTGACTCTGCTACATATTCACCAGCGATACGTTGCATAGCTTGAACCAAGATGTCCTTGGCCATTTTGTCAGAACGTTCCTTGACCTCTTGCTCAGCTTCACGAATGCGGCTGGCAATCTCCTTGGTCAAGTTTTCCTCTGTCTGAGCCAAGATAATATCTCGTGCTTCTGCCTGAGACAGAGCACCAATACGCTCTAACTCTGCTTCTTTTTGTCTTTCGACTTCCTCTAATTGCTCTTCACGCGCATCAAGGTTTTTCGCTCTATCAGAAATACTTTGTTCTTTTTGTTCAAGTGTTTGTTCTTTACTCGTCAAATTATCGTCCTTACGGTCGAGGCTAGTAGCTCTCTCGGTCAAACGACTTTCGATTTGTTTGAGTTCTTGACGTTCTGATTTGAATTCAGCGTCCACTTCTTCACGGTATTTTCTGGCTTCTTCTTTGGCCTCCAATAGTGCTTCTTTTTTAAGAGACTTGCTTTCACGTTTGGCTTCATTAACAAGTAAATCGGCTTCACGTTCAGCTTGTCCACGTAAATTAGTTGCTTCTTGTTCAGCATTTAAAAGCATCAACTCTGCAGCTTCCTGAGATGATTTCATCTTAGCTGAGATGCTGACATATCCAATGACTAAACCAATGATGACGGCAAAAACAGCAATCGCAAGCGACATGATTTCCATGTTTTTACCTCATTTTATTGTTATTCCGAATGACATACATTCTTTTACATTCTACCATAAAAAAGTGATTTTCACAAACCTAAAATAGAATATGTTTTGGGTAAATTAAAACACATTTGCTAAAATAAACTTCTTGTTTAGAAACAGTAGTTTAGTAGAGATTTGAGAAAAAGCCTACATTTCAGTAAACTTAGTTTGTTTCTATTCTAATCGGTACTCTTCCAAAATTCTGTTCTGCTATACTTGGATTTCCTAGTTGGTAAATCTGGTCTGCCTTTTGAGTCATGACATCCCAAGGCTCTTTGCCAATTCGGCTGACTAGACTGACCTGATCTTTCAAGGACTTGAGGTGTTGCCTGCCTTTTTCGGTAAAACCAAGAACATGAATGGCTTCTGGCAAGTCATTTTCTCTAGCCTGCACCAAGATATAGGTCAAGAGACGTCTGACACGCGCCTTGGTGTAGCGTTTGGTGGAAACCACCTCAACCAAGTCTTTCAGAGATTGGGCTGTTTTAATAGCCTCTTTAATGCGCACTGCCATTTCCTGATTGACCTGATAGATGGTGGTTAGGTCGGGATTTGACAAGATTTGATAATGGAGCAAGGGAAAATAGTCTTCCCATCTCA
The DNA here is from genome assembly GCF_001076775.1 of Streptococcus pseudopneumoniae. Lineage (GTDB taxonomy): Bacteria > Bacillota > Bacilli > Lactobacillales > Streptococcaceae > Streptococcus > Streptococcus pseudopneumoniae_G. The sequence continues at coordinate 53,556 of NZ_JVGV01000034.1, read as the reverse complement.
CCTTACTGGCCTGCTCAAAGAGGGAAACAGAAGGCATAAAGCGTTCTAAGAAATCTTGGTCTGAATGGTGCTGACGCAGGGCTGTAGCCGAGGCAAAGTCCACATCCTTATCCACAGAATGGTAACCCGCCCCCTGACGCTGAATCGGATGCAGCTTGATATTTCGTCCTGCAACTGCCTTGGTATAAGCAAGAGCAAGAACATGATTGGGCGTATTGTCAGAAAAATCAAGACCAGCAAATTCCTTCCACATGGCTTGGGTTTTCTGGGGATAGGAAAGGGAATTAGGCAGATTTTCCACAAATTGATCCATCTCAGCACCCCGCTCTGTGTATAAGTCAGCGATTTTTTGATAATCCAAAATTTCTTCTGTCCCAAAAGCGAGGTTATCAATACCCAGCCGAACCAAGATATCCACAGCTCCTTGGCCAAAGAAATCCGCCGCCTGAACACTGACTAAAAAGGGCAATTCCACTATCAAGTCTGCGCCATTTTCCAGTGCCATCTGGGCCCGTGCCCACTTATCCACAATAGCAGGCTCTCCACGCTGCATGAAATTTCCAGACATGGCTACGATTTTCAGCCCCTCTGCCTGCTCAAGCAGGTATTTATGCCCATTATGAAAAGGATTAAACTCCGCGATAATACCTGTGATGGTCATAGTGATCTCCTACTTCTGCGCCACAAAAAACCAACGGGTGCTGGTTTCTGTTGGCTCCTTGTCCTCAAAATCCGCATAGAGTTTGAAGGACTTGAATCCAGCCTGTTCCAGCAAAATATCATAGGTCAAGACTTCATAGGTCCGCTCCTCGTGCACTTCATCGTGGCGACTAAAGGAACCGTCCGCCTCCTTGATAAAGAAAGTCAGCTCATGGACGATGGAGTGAGGTGCTGCATCCTCATAAGTATCCCAGAGCATGGCAAAATCTTCCGCATTTTCATGGTAGGAATAGCCTGGAAAAACTTCATCTGTCTGGTAGGTGGAATGCACATCAAAGATAAAGACCCCGTCCTCATTGAGGGCATTATAGACTTCCTTAAAGACGTCCCCGACTTCCACCTCATCCTGCATGTAGCAGATTGAGTCCGAATAACAAGTGACAAAATCATATTGACCTGCCTGGGACAAATCCAGCATATTGCCTTCGATAAAATCAATCTTTTGTTTGGCTGAAGAAGCTCTCTTCTCAGCAATCTTCAACATATCCCCACTCAAATCAAGTCCAGTCACATCAAAACCTGCCTGAGAAAAGCGCACAGACTGAATTCCTGTCCCACAAGCCAATTCCAAGAGTTTCTTTCTCTCCTTGGTCTTAGGCAAATGACGCAGCGAAAAATCCGTCCATTTATCGTATAAACTATCATCCATCACTGCATCATAAACAGCCGCAAAGGTTTCATAAGTTGCCATAATCATGATACCAAGAGCCTCCAGGGCAAACACCACTCGCTCTTTACCTTTCTATCCATTTTCTTCTAAAATAAGCAAATAAAACCCAGTTGACTACAACTGAGTTCATCTTCTAAGCAAGAGCTTCTGAAATATCTACTGAATTCGCCTCATGCCATAGTTTTTCTAGGTTATAGTGGGCACGCATTTCTTCTGAGAAGATATGCACAACAACAGCACCAAGATCCAGCAAGACCCAACCTCCAGCTGCGTCGCCTTCGACATGACTACCTTTAAATCCTGCTTCCGCTACTTTTTCACGGATATTATCAGCGATAGCGTCCAACTGACGGCTATTCATTGAACTAGTGATAACAAAGTAGTCAGTCACGCTAGTCAAATCTTGTACATCAAGCGCAAGGATATCCTCCGCACGTTTCTCATCAGCCGCTTTCACGACTAGTTCTAGTAATTCTTTTTCGTTCATTTAGTCCTCTTTTTTAGAAAATATGTTTGTAATCTAGGACATCTGCAAAGCGATCCTCCCAAATGTCCTCATAAAATTCATTTATCGTTTCTGCTGGAATGTCATCCCCATCAAAGGTTGTGACAGCACCTTCTGGAATAATCAGCTTATAGCCATATTCAAAGGCAACCTTGACAGAGGTATCCACACAATATTCTGTCTGCATGCCACATAAAACTAATTTTTCAATCCCCTGTTTATCCAAGTATTCTTTTAAGCCAGTTTCTTTGAAAATACTATTATACTTCTTCTGAAAGATCTTTTCATCAGGTTTTCGATTTAAAAGCGCAGATAACTGCCAATCTTCTGATGTTTGGGCTTCAGGATTCTCAATATGTTGAACATAGATAATTTCGATATTCTTACTTCTAGCCTGGTTTTGTAAATAAGAAATTTTTTCCAATAGACTTTTTGTCTGGAACCCAGTTTCCACTAAAATATTCTGAACATCAATGATTATAAAAGCCGTCTTCATTTAGTCCTCTTTCAAATAGTGCACAAATGCGTTATAGGTTTCAAGGGTTTGGGGATAGATGGGGAATCCCTGATGAGCTAGATGCTCCACGGTACGAGCTGTTTCGTAGGCCACTGCCTTATTGAGCGATAGACTCGCAATCTCACGCGCCACGTCCACTCCAGGAAAGGCACGATTGTGCTCGATATAGTCTGCGACATAGATGACCTTGTCTAGGTCTGTCATCTGACCAGCTCCGACTGTATGGATTTCAATGGCTCGCAGGATTTCTGAATCATGCAAATCCAAATCTTCCTGAATTTTGTAAATACCAACCATTCCATGCCAGACATTATTGCCCCAGTTTTTGAGGTCAGAATCCAGTTGATAACGGTCAATTAATTCAAGAAATTCCTGATCTGACAGCTTCTTAGCATAGTCATGAAGAAGACCTGCAAGACCTGCTTTCTCGACATCGACTCCAAAGCGCTGAGCCAGTTCTATGGCTGCACGCTCCACACCCAAACAATGGGTTAAGCGTTTTTCAGGCAGAAGCTCTGCCATTTTTTCCAACAAAGCCTCGCGAGAGCAGTTGATATAGTCTTGATAGGCCATCAGTAGAGCCCCTCCTTCTCGATGTAGTCTAGCACAGGCTGAGGCAGGAGAAAGTTGGGTTTCCGACCTTGGGCAAGGAAGTCACGCACCATGCTGGACGAGATATCCATGAGAGGCACATCCACCCAGATAACTGGGTAAGAAGTCCCAGCCTTGTAGCGTGGGCGCTGAACTCCCACAAACTGAACCATATCAACTAACTCATCAATTCTATACCACTTAGGCAGATAGTCCACCATGTCGGCACCGATGATAAAGTAATAATCCGTGTCTGGATTCTTCTCAGTTAGAAGCTTCATGGTATCGTAGGTGTAGGAAATACCCTTGCGCTCCAACTCAATGGTTTCAATAGCTAGTCCTTCAATCCCCTCAATAGCCAACTCAAGCATCTTGAGACGATGGTGTTCAGGGATTGTTTCCTTTTTATCTACATGAGGGGGTTGGTATTCAGGCATGAGCAAGACTTGATCCAGTCCCAACTGTTGCCGTACTTGGTCCGCAACAATGAGATGGGCATTGTGAACAGGGTTAAAATTTCCCCCTAAAATCCCGACTTGTTTGCGTTTTTTCTCCTTGATTTCTGGCTCCAACTCTACCTTGGTAAAGGGAGTCAATAGTTCAATTGCCATAGGCTAGTCTCCTTTATTTCTCTGTAAAAACAGTTGTTTGGAGTATGTTTTTAGATTTCTTTGACTTTTTTAGAAATCTTGCGATTTTCTTTCTTGCTGGATTGTTTAAACAAAATCAAGATGCGTCCGATTTTTTGGACTGTATCCACACCGATTTCTTCTTCCAAGATTTCAGCTACTTCGTGGATATTTTCATCTGTGTTTTGCAAGAGCGTTACTTTAATCAATTCGCGGGCGTCAAGAGCCTGACGGACACTGGTTTTGATTTGGTCGTTAAGCCCATTTTTCCCGATTTGGATGATGGGTTTGAGGGTGTGTGCCTGGCTGTTGAGGAAAGCACGTTGTTTTGATGTTAATGACATAATTTCTTCCTTGTTTTTTTGATAGTTATTTTAGGTGGTGAGGGACAGTCGGAACTAATTTTTCAAAGATCTCATCTTTGGAAAATGGATTTCCTGACCTCACAATTGAGCCTTGGTCTCAATTGTGCCCCTTGCCAATCTACAGATTGGCAAGATCCCACGGCAATAACTATCTTTTTATGAGCTCACTTTGTTCGCTCAGTGATTTTAGTTTAAATAATTGCTTTTCGTGCGACGACTGCGACGCCTTCTGGTGCCCAGACGGCGATTTTGGCAGTTCCTGTTACACGAATCCATCCTAGGCCTGAGATGACTAGGTCTGTCTTATCCTTGATGTTAAATAGATGCTCAACCAGTTTAGGAAAATCTTCTTTTTCCTTGCTATTTGGTGGTGTCAGGAGAGTTCCGAGGTGCTTATCATAAAAGGCACTGGCTCCTTCTAGCTTGGTACGATGCAATTTGAGTTCATTGTCAAAAAAGGCTGTGAAACCTTGCTTTTCACCTGCAATAAAGTCAAAGCGTCCGAGACCGCCTAGAAACAGGGTTTGCTCAGGATTAAGCTGATAGGTTTTAGGCTTGATTTCCTTTTTAGGACTGACATACTTGAGATTTTTAGCCGTCAAGTAATGGGCCATTTGGTGACGATGGATGATTCCCGGCGTATCGTAGATATAAGATCCATCATCAAGCGGGATCTCAATTTTATCCAAGGTTGTCCCTGGGAAGCGTGAAGTCGTAATGACGTTCTGGTCACCCGTGATTTCTTGGATAATGGCATTGATTAGGGTAGATTTTCCAACGTTGGTTACACCGACCACATAGACATCGCGACCCTTACGGTAGTGCTCGATTTTGTCAATGACTTCCTTAATGGCATGTTTGTTTTGGGCTGAAGTTAGGACGACATCCACAGGACGAAGCCCTTCTTCGTGGGCACGCTCCATGAGCCACTGGCTAATCTTGCTCGGCTTAACTGACTTGGGCAGGATATCTTTTTTATTTCCGACCAAGAGGACATCATTGCCCGATACAAAACGTGGCAAGCCTGGGATAACAGAGCCATTAAAGTCAAAGATATCAATGACATTGACTACTAGGGCATCACTATCTCCCACCTCGTGCAAGAGCTTGAGGAAATCATCATCCGTCAACTGAACATCAGTGATTTCATTGTAGTGGCGGAGACGGAAACAACGTTGGCAATAGACTTCGCCTGTCTCCAAGCCTTTTTCAAGTGCCGACTGGGGGGTAAAACCAAGACCATCCTTGTCTGTCGTCTGAATGGTTGCTCCACAACCAATACAGAGAATTTCTTCCATAGTTAAATTCCTTTTTTATATGTAATCGGTCCGTACTTTTCAGTGATTTTTCGCTTCACACGGCGCTCACGAGCTCGGTTGATCTGTGTTTTGATCGAGTCATGTTGGACCAAGGGTTTGACTAAAATCGAGCGAATGCCTGCACGGTGGGCTGCTCGTATATCTGTCATGAGCTGGTCGCCAACCATGACCACTTCACTTTTCTCATAATGAAATTCCTTCATGGCACGGTCAATCCCAAATGTGAAGGGCTTCAGAGCCCAATAAACGTAGTCAATCCCAAATTTCTCAACTGCTCGTTGGACGCGTTTTTTAGTGTTATTTGATACCACAATGATGCGAATGCCCGCGTCCCGAAGATCATGTAGCCATTGCTTCATCTCTGGCGTCCCGTCAGGGTTGTTCCAAGCAATGAGGGTATTGTCCAAATCGACCAAAACAGCCTTGATTCCATGCGCCTGCAGGCTTGGGACTGTCAGATCATAGACTGCTTCCACAGCAAAGTCTGGCATGTAGTTTTCAATCACCATTTTGGCTCCTTTTCTTTTATTTTCTAGTAATTTTCTTCAGCCATTGAGATAAGGCCACCCATAAAATCAAGCTAGTCATTAAGATATAAATCCAAGCATTTGGCTCTTCTGTAAATGGTAGAGGAACATTCATTCCGAAGAAACCTGTAATAACCGCAAGTACTGCTAGTAAGACGGAGATAATAGTCAAAATTGACAAACTATCATTCAAGTTATTGTTTAGGATGTTGTTGTAAGAAGCTGAGAGTTGTTGCAAGACTTGAGAAATCAAGTCTGTCATAGACACCAACTGATGGGCTTCAATCATTGCATCATCAAACTGCTCTCGTTCGACATCATTAAATCTCCGATAAAGAGCATGGCCCTGGATATGTTCCAAGAGGAGTCGATTTTGTTTTGCTGCTGCTGTCAAGTAAACCATACCAGTCTCCAAGTCAGAGAGGGCGAAGAGATTTTTCTTTGTTGTAGTTTGACGTAGCAAGGCACTAATTTCGTCCTTACTTTTATCCATCTCTTCAATGACAGGATAATAAGCGTTACTGATAATCTCTAAACCAGCAAAGAGAAACTTGTAAATAGAAAGCGACTCATGGCTATCCAGATAAGCTGACATCTGATCAATGACATAAGCATTCTTATGGTTGCTGATGGTAATCATTCGTTGTCTTTCGACGATAAAGGTCATGGGAATCGCTTCATAATATTCTTTGTCTTTTTCTAAATCAAGAACATTATAAATAAAGGTTACCGTCTCCGTTTCACGGTTATAATCCATATGAGCTCGTTCATTTCTATCCAGAGCATACTCAATGGTTTCCTTGTCCAATCCATAGATGTCAGAAAGATCTTCCATATTTTTAATCTTATCCACATCAAGGTCTATCCAGGTACAACCATTGCCCAACTGCTTTTCTAAAACCATCTTTTCTCCTTTATTAAACTCTTTCTATTGTACCACAAATTACTTAAAATAACAGGTCTAGTCTGTGCGTGAGAAATTGCTGACGACGGTGATATTCCGATTGGGAACGAAGTGCAGAACCTGATCTTCTCCTCTGAGTTGCGTTGTTCGAATGCCGACACTGACAACCTTGCCCGATACGGTAATAGGACCATTTGTCAAAACGACCTCATCTCCCACATCCAGTTGACGTTCAAAGAGGATGAAAAAGCCATTGATGACATCAGATAGAAAGCCTTGGGCTCCCATCCCAATAGCCACCCCAGCAATCCCAGCCCCTGCCAGCAAACTAGAAACTGGCAAACCTAAAATCGACAAAATGCAGTAAAGCAAAAAGAAATAAAGGGTATAATTAAACACATTTTCTAACAGACGTGAGATGGTTTTCTGACGCCCGATATCATGACGAGACATTTTTAGAGAAGGTTTGACAATTCTCTGCACCATGGTATGGAGCAATTTCTTAGCTATATAAAAGAGTAAAAATAAGAATAACAGAGAAATTAACTTGGTTAAGATATTTTCAATAATCGTTGTTATATCAAGCTTATTGAGGTAGGTTTGAATAAATTCTTTCATAGAAAACTCCTTTCATTTATTATACCATACTTTTACAAGTGATGAATCTCCATAAATATTCAAAAATAATAGCCAAAATAGACAGAAAATTCTTGATTTTAGCTCATATTTATACTATAATCATAAACATTACACAACAAAGGAGATTGTTATGAAAAAATTCATTCATGCTTGGAATAAGGCAAGCCTAATCAAACGGATTTTGATTGGCATGCTTATTGGAGGAACCCTAGGACTGACACTTCCTAACATTTCAGGAATTGGTTTACTTGGAGATCTCTTTGTTGGTGGCCTTAAAGCCATCGCACCTATTCTAGTCTTTGCCCTCGTTGCTAACGCCCTTTCCCAACATCAAAAGGGCCAAGATAGCAATATGAAAACGGTCATCTTCCTTTACTTGGTGGGAACCTTTGCAGCTGCACTTATCGCTGTACTAGCAAGTTTCATCGTACCTGTTGAAATTACCCTAAATAGTGCTAATACCGATATTGCTCCACCAGATGGGATTGGACAAGTCCTCAGCAACCTCTTGCTCAAACTGGTTGACAACCCAGTCAATGCCCTTGTCACAGCCAACTACATCGGTATCCTATCCTGGGCAGTTGTTTTCGGGATTGCTATGAGAGAAGCCAGCAAAAATAGTAAAGAATTGCTGAAAACCATAGCTGATGTGACTTCTAAGATTGTCGAATGGATTATCAACCTAGCTCCATTTGGTATCCTTGGTCTTGTCTTCAAAACCATCTCTGATAAGGGAATCGGAAGCCTCGCTAACTACGGAATCTTGCTTGCCCTCTTGGTGACAACTATGTTCTTTGTCGCTCTGGTTGTCAATCCATTGATTGCCTTTCTCTTTATGAAGAGAAATCCTTATCCCCTCGTTTGGAAATGTTTGCGTGTCAGCGGTGTTACAGCCTTCTTTACTCGTAGTTCTGCGGCGAACATCCCTGTCAACATGAAACTTTGTCACGACCTTGGACTAGATCCAGATACCTATTCGGTTTCTATCCCACTCGGTTCTACTATCAACATGGCCGGAGCAGCGATTACTATTAACGTTTTGACCCTTGCTGCAGTAAATACTTTGGGAATCCCTGTTGACTTTGCGACAGCCTTTGTACTCAGTGTAGTAGCAGCAATCTCAGCCTGTGGTGCTTCTGGTATCGCTGGAGGATCCCTCCTTCTTATCCCCGTTGCTTGTAGCCTTTTCGGTATTTCTAACGATATTGCCATGCAAGTTGTTGGGGTTGGATTTGTGATTGGTGTCATTCAAGACTCATGTGAAACAGCCCTCAACTCTTCTACAGATGTCCTCTTCACAGCTGTTGCCGAATACGCAGCATCCCGTAAGAAATAACTCATAAAGACAAGCCTGCTCAGGTCTTGTCTTTTCCGCTTTTATTCTAACTTACTAGGAAATTCTTATGTCTATTAGCCAACGTACGACCAAGCTCATCTTAGCTACCTGTCTTGCCTGCCTTCTTGCTTATTTTCTCAATCTCTCCTCAGCTGTCTCGGCTGGAATCATCGCCCTCTTGAGCCTATCCGATACTCGTAGAAGTACCTTAAAACTGGCCCGCAATCGACTCTTTTCCATGCTTCTAGCTCTAGCTATCGGTGTTTTGGCTTTTCACTTGAGCGGATTTCATATCTGGAGCCTTGGCCTCTATCTAGCCCTCTATGTGCCTCTAGCCTACAAGATGGGCTGGGAAATTGGCATCACACCAAGTAGCGTGTTGGTTAGCCATCTCTTGGTGCAAGAGTCAACCTCTCCAGAACTCCTAGTCAACGAATTCCTTCTCTTTGCTATCGGTACTGGATTTGCCTTGCTTGTTAATCTCTACATGCCTTCACGAGAAGAGGACATCCAGCATTACCACACATTAGTAGAAGAAAAGTTAAAAGATATCCTCCAGCGCTTCAAATATTATTTATCCAGAGGGGATGGACGCAACCGAGCACAACTGGTTGAAGAATTAGACACCCTTTTGGAAGAAGCCCTCAGACTGGTCTATTTGGATCACTCTGACCACCTCTTTCACCAGACCGATTACCATATTCACTATTTTGAGATGAGACAGCGACAAAGTCGCATCCTGCGAAACATGGCCCAGCAAATCAACACCTGTCACCTAGCTGCCAGTGAGAGCCTGATTTTGGCCCAACTCTTTTCAAAAATTGCAGGTCAACTGAGCCAGACCAATCCTGCTTCTGATTTGCTAGATGAAATTGAACGTTATCTGGAAGTCTTTCGGAACCGCAGTCTACCCAAGACAAGAGAAGAATTTGAAACCCGTGCCACACTTCTTCAACTCCTACGTGAAGCAAAAACCTTCATCCAAGTAAAAGTTGATTTTTACCAAAAATATGGACAGTAAAAAAGAAAACTTCAGACCAATCACAAAAGGTGAATATCTGAAGTTTTCTTTTATTTGTAAGTTATTACCATAAAGGTTAATAGTAAAATGAATAAGGTCTAATATTCAACATCTTTTTATAGAGGGCTAAGGTAAAACCCTACATACTTTGCTGTCTTATTATCCACGACACTAAGTTTTACAAATCAATTTCATTTACCAAACATAGTTAGTAAGACAGTTATCTAGGCCACTTTCTACCCGTTACAACGGAAAAGCCCACGAATCGATATTATTCATAAAACTTTACTAGTGGAGCGCCTAGCCAAGTTCCATAGAAACTTGGCGTTAGTTACTTAGATTGTTACACAATCAAATAAATTTACTGAACTACAACACGGAGTTTTACAAATCGATTCCATTTATAAAACTCAGTTAGTGAGGCAGTTAGAAAAATTGAACACGCCCTAAAAGCGTCGAGAAAAAGATAAAATCTTCTAGAAACTACGTTTCTTCGGCGATTTTCCTATTTTCTTCTCGCTTTTTTAACGGGCTTTGTATCTTCATCACATCTTTTCTTCCAACTCTACATCTGGATACTTGTCCGCAAACCAGCGTAGGGCAAAGTCATTTTCAAAGAGGAAGACTGGTTGGTCGAAACGGTCTTTGGCCAAGATGTTGCGGCTTGAGGACATCCGTTCATCCAAGTCCTCAGGCTTGATCCAACGAACGGTCTTTTTACCCATTGGACTCATGACAACTTCAGCATTGTACTCGCCTTCCATGCGGTATTTAAAGACTTCAAACTGGAGTTGACCTACAGCGCCTAGCATATACTCGCCTGTTTGGTAATTCTTATAAAGCTGAATGGCTCCTTCTTGCACCAATTGCTCAATCCCCTTGTGGAAGGATTTTTGCTTCATGACATTCTTGGCAGAAACTTTCATGAAAATTTCAGGAGTGAAGGTTGGCAGTGGTTCAAATTCAAACTTGTTTTTCCCAACTGTCAAGGTATCCCCAACTTGATATGTACCTGTATCGTAAACCCCGATAATATCACCTGCCACGGCATTGGTCACATTCTCACGACTTTCCGCCATAAACTGAGTAACATTCGAAAGTTTAGCACCCTTACCAGTACGAGGCAGGTTGACACTCATACCACGTTCAAATTCACCCGATACGATACGTACAAAGGCAATACGGTCACGGTGACGAGGGTCCATATTGGCTTGGATTTTAAAGACAAATCCTGAGAAATCTTTATCATAAGGATCCACAATTTCACCATCTGTTTTCTTATGACCATGAGGTTCCGGAGCAAACTTAAGGAAGGTTTCAAGGAAGGTCTGCACACCAAAGTTTGTCAAAGCTGAACCGAAGAAGACAGGTGTCAATTCTCCAGCCAGAATAGCTTCCTCTGAAAACTCATTCCCAGCTTCATTTAAAAGTTCAATATCATCCTTGACTTGCTCGTAGAAAGGATTGCTACCAAAGAGTTTGTCCCCGTCTTCTAGACTGGCAAAACGCTCATCCCCTTTGTAGAGCTCCAAGCGTTGGTTATAGAGGTCATAGAGCCCTTCGAAGGCTTTCCCCATCCCAATAGGCCAGTTCATCGGATAGCTAGCAATGCCCAAGACTTCTTCCAATTCTTGCAAGAGGTCCAGTGGCTCACGACCGTCACGGTCCAGCTTATTCATAAAGGTAAAGACCGGAATTCCACGGTGTTTGACAACTTCAAACAATTTCTTGGTTTGGGCCTCGATACCCTTGGCAGAATCCACAACCATAACTGCAGCATCCACCGCCATCAAGGTACGATAGGTATCTTCTGAAAAGTCCTCATGCCCTGGCGTGTCGAGGATATTCACACGCTTGCCATCATAGTCAAACTGCATCACAGATGAAGTCACCGAAATCCCACGTTGCTTCTCGATATCCATCCAGTCAGACTTGGCAAAAGTCCCTGTTTTCTTTCCTTTTACGGTACCAGCCTCACGAATCTCGCCCCCAAAGTAGAGCAACTGCTCAGTGATGGTTGTTTTCCCCGCGTCCGGATGGGAGATGATGGCAAAGGTACGACGTTTCTTAATTTCTTCTTGAATATTCATAAGTTCTCTTTCTTTGATTCTCTATTTTTCTTGTTCCAATAGCTAAGAATGATTTCTACATTGGATTTTACCATTCCTTTCAACACTCCATTATATCGGATTTTGCCATTTTTTTCAATTTCTATTTCTTTTCAGTTTGGCTCCCTTATTTATAGGAAAATATGGTAAAATAGAACAGACTAAAAATCATCATTTCACGAAAGGATGCAAGATGAAAATTACGCAAGAAGAGGTAACACACGTTGCCAATCTTTCAAAATTAAGATTCTCTGAAGAAGAAACTGCTGCCTTTGCGACAACCTTATCTAAAATTGTTGATATGGTTGAATTGCTGGGCGAAGTCGACACAACTGGTGTCGCACCTACTACGACCATGGCTGACCGTAAGACCGTACTCCGACCTGATGTAGCCGAAGAAGGAACAGACCGTGATCGCTTGTTTAAAAACGTACCTGAAAAAGAAAACTACTATATCAAGGTACCAGCTATCCTAGATGATGGAGGAGATGCCTAATGACTTTTAATAACAAAACGATTGAGGACTTGCACAATCTCCTTGTCTCTAAGGAGATTTCAGCAACTGAACTAACTCAAGCAACACTTGAAGATATCAAATCTCGTGAGGAAGCTATCAATGCTTTTGTCTCTATCGCTGAAGAACAAGCCCTTGCTCAAGCCAAGGCTATTGATGAAGCTGGAATTGACGTAGACAATGTTCTTTCAGGAATTCCGCTAGCTGTTAAAGATAATATCTCTACAGACGGTATCCTGACAACTGCTGCCTCAAAAATGCTCTACAACTACGAGCCCATATTTGATGCGACAGCCGTTGCCAATGCAAAAGCCAAGGGGATGATTGTCGTCGGGAAAACCAACATGGACGAATTTGCCATGGGTGGATCAGGTGAGACTTCACACTATGGTGCCACTAAAAATGCTTGGGACCACAGCAAGGTTCCTGGTGGTTCATCAAGTGGTTCTGCTGCAGCTGTAGCGTCAGGGCAAGTCCGCTTGTCGCTTGGTTCTGACACTGGTGGTTCCATCCGCCAACCTGCTGCCTTCAACGGGATCGTTGGTCTCAAACCAACCTACGGAACGGTTTCTCGTTTCGGTCTCATTGCCTTTGGTAGCTCACTAGATCAAATCGGACCTTTCGCACCAACTGTTAAGGAAAATGCTCTCTTGCTCAACGCTATTGCCAGCGAAGATGCCAAAGACTCTACTTCTGCTCCTGTCCGCATCGCCGACTTTACTTCAAAAATCGGGCAAGACATCAAGGGCATGAAAATCGCTTTGCCTAAAGAATACCTCGGTGAAGGAATTGACCCAGAAGTTAAAGAAACCATTATCAAGGCAGCCAAACACTTTGAGAAACTTGGCGCTATCGTCGAAGAAGTCAGTCTTCCTCACTCAAAATACGGTGTTGCCGTTTACTATATCATCGCTTCATCAGAAGCTTCCTCAAACTTGCAACGTTTTGACGGTATCCGTTACGGCTATCGTGCAGAGGATGCGACCAACCTTGATGAAATCTATGTAAACAGCCGTAGCCAAGGTTTCGGTGAAGAGGTTAAACGCCGTATCATGCTGGGTACTTTCAGTCTATCATCAGGTTACTACGATGCCTACTACAAGAAGGCTGGACAGGTTCGCACCCTCATCATCCAAGATTTCGAAAAAGTCTTTGCGGATTACGACTTGATTTTGGGACCAACTGCTCCTAGTGTTGCCTATGACTTGGATTCACTCAACCATGATCCAGTTGCCATGTACTTGGCTGACCTTTTGACCATCCCTGTCAACTTAGCTGGTCTTCCAGGAATTTCGATTCCTGCTGGATTTGCTCAAGGTCTACCTGTCGGCCTCCAATTGATCGGTCCTAAATACTCAGAAGAAACCATTTACCAAGCTGCTGCTGCTTTTGAAGCAACAACAGACTACCACAAACAACAACCCGTGATTTTTGGAGGTGATAACTAATGAACTTTGAAACAGTCATTGGACTTGAAGTCCACGTAGAGCTCAACACCAATTCAAAAATCTTCTCACCTACTTCTGCCCACTTTGGAAATGACCAAAACGCCAACACTAACGTGATTGACTGGTCTTTCCCAGGCGTACTGCCAGTTCTCAATAAAGGTGTTGTCGATGCTGGTATCAAGGCTGCACTCGCTCTTAACATGGACATCCATAAGAAGATGCACTTTGACCGCAAGAACTACTTCTACCCTGATAATCCTAAAGCCTATCAAATTTCTCAGTTTGATGAGCCAATCGGCTACAACGGCTGGATTGAAGTGGAACTAGAAGACGGTACAACTAAGAAAATCGGTATCGAACGTGCCCACCTAGAAGAAGACGCTGGTAAAAACACTCACGCTACAGATGGCTACTCTTATGTTGACCTCAACCGCCAAGGGGTGCCATTGATTGAGATTGTATCTGAAGCAGACATGCGTTCTCCTGAAGAAGCCTATGCTTACCTAACAGCCCTCAAGGAAGTTATCCAGTATGCTGGTATTTCTGACGTTAAGATGGAAGAAGGTTCTATGCGTGTGGATGCCAATATCTCCCTTCGCCCTTATGGTCAAGAAAAATTCGGTACCAAAACTGAGTTGAAGAACCTAAACTCCTTCTCAAACGTGCGTAAGGGTCTTGAATACGAAGTCCAACGTCAAGCTGAAATCCTTCGCTCAGGTGGTCAAATTCGACAAGAAACTCGCCGTTACGATGAAGCTAACAAGGCAACCATCCTCATGCGTGTCAAAGAAGGTGCTGCAGACTACCGCTACTTCCCAGAACCAGACCTACCCCTCTTTGAAATCTCTGATGAGTGGATCGAAGAAATGCGTACAGAATTGCCAGAGTTTCCAAAAGAACGCCGTGCCCGTTACGTATCTGACCTTGGCTTGTCAGACTACGATGCTAGTCAGTTGACTGCAAACAAAGTTACTTCTGACTTCTTTGAAAAAGCTGTTGCCCTCGGTGGCGATGCTAAGCAAGTCTCAAACTGGCTCCAAGGTGAAGTCGCTCAGTTCTTGAATGCTGAAGGCAAAACACTAGAACAAATCGAATTGACACCAGAAAACTTGGTTGAAATGATTGCCATCATCGAAGACGGCACTATCTCTTCTAAGATTGCCAAAAAAGTCTTTGTTCATCTGGCTAAAAATGGTGGTGGTGCACGTGAATATGTGGAAAAAGCAGGTATGGTCCAGATCTCAGATCCAGCTGTCTTGATTCCAATTATCCACCAAGTCTTTGCCGATAACGAAGCGGCTGTTGCCGACTTCAAGTCAGGTAAACGTAACGCAGATAAGGCCTTTACAGGATTCCTTATGAAAGCAACCAAAGGCCAAGCCAACCCACAAGTCGCCCTTAAACTCCTTGCCCAGGAATTAGCGAAATTGAAAGAAGATTAATATTTAAAAGAAACCAGCCCTGAGGTTGGTTTTTTCGGTCCTACCAAATCCCATTAACTATTTTGGCTTTATTTCCAGAAGATTTTATGGTAAAATGAAGAGTAATAATATTTATTAAAGAGGTAAAAACATGATTGAAGCAAGCAAATTGAAAGCTGGTATGACATTTGAAACTGCAGACGGAAAATTAATCCGCGTTTTGGAAGCTAGCCACCACAAACCAGGTAAAGGGAACACAATCATGCGTATGAAATTACGTGATGTCCGTACTGGTTCTACATTTGACACAAGCTACCGTCCAGAAGAAAAATTCGAACAAGCTATTATCGAAACTGTTCCAGCTCAATACTTGTACAAAATGGATGAAACTGCCTACTTCATGAACACTGAAACTTACGACCAATACGAAATCCCAGTCGTAAACGTTGAAAATGAATTGCTTTACATCCTTGAAAACTCTGATGTTAAAATCCAATTCTACGGAACTGAAGTAATCGGTGTAACCGTACCAACTACTGTTGAATTGACAGTCGCTGAAACACAACCATCTATCAAAGGTGCTACTGTTACAGGTTCTGGTAAACCAGCAACTATGGAAACTGGACTTGTTGTCAACGTTCCAGACTTCATCGAAGCTGGACAAAAATTGATTATCAACACTGCAGAAGGAACTTACGTTTCTCGTGCCTAATCTCTAGAAAGAGGTCATTCTATGGGAATTGAAGAACAATTTGGCGAAATCGTTATCGCTCCACGTGTACTTGAAAAAATCATTGCCATCGCAACTGCTAAAGTTGATGGTGTCCACTCATTTTCAAATAAATCCGTATCTGATACCCTATCAAAACTCTCTCTTGGTCGTGGCGTCTACTTAAAAGAAAGCAACGAAGAGCTAACTGCTGACATCTATCTCTACCTTGAGTACGGTGTGAAAGTACCAAAAGTGGCTCTTGCTATTCAAAAAGCAGTAAAAGATGCTGTCCGTGATATGGCTGATGTGGAACTTGCTGCTGTTAACATCCATGTTGCAGGAATCGTTCCAGATAAAACACCAAAACCTGAGTTGAAAGATCTATTTAACGAGGACTTCCTCAATGACTAGTCCATTATTAGAATCTAGACGCGAACTTCGTAAATGCGCTTTTCAAGCTCTCATGAGCCTTGAATTCGACACAGATATGGAAACAGCTTGTCGCTTTGCCTACACACATGACCGTGAAGATGAAGATGTGCAAATCCCTGCCTTTCTGATGAACTTGGTTTCTGGCGTTCAAGCTCAAAAAGACGAGTTGGATAAACAAATCAACCAGCACCTCAAGTCAGGCTGGACAGTTGAACGATTGACCTTGGTCGAAAAAAACTTACTACGCTTAGGTATCTTTGAAATCACATCATTTGATACACCTCAGCTGGTAGCAGTCAATGAAGCTATTGAACTTGCTAAGAATTTTTCAGATCAAAAATCAGCCCGTTTTATCAATGGACTGCTTAGTCAATTTGTAACTGAAGAAAATGAATAATCGAAAAGGTGTTTGGTTTTCCAAGCACCTTTTGACTTTCTCCTCTGCACAGAGTAAGAAGCACATAAAAACTAGAACTGACTGCCAGTTCTAGTTTTTATGTATTCTGAGGTATTAGTATTTTCTAAATCGTTGGTAACGCTCTTCCAACAACTCTTCTAACGGTTTTTGTAAAAGTATAGCTAGCTCATCTTGGAGTTCTTTTTTGACATTCTTAATTAGTTCTTTGCTAGAAAGTCCTGCTTCAGAAATCACCTTATCTACCACGTCCATTTCTAACAGCTCATGCGAAGTGATTTTCATCAGTTCTGCTGCTTCCATAGCACGACTGCCATCCTTCCATAGAATAGAAGCAAAACCTTCTGGGCTGAGAATGGCATAGATAGAATTTTCCAGCATCCAGACACGATCCGCAACGGCTAGAGCCAGAGCCCCTCCTGAACCACCTTCACCGATAATAATGGCGATAATCGGAACTTTCAGGTCACTCATTTCCATGAGATTGCAAGCAATAGCTTCCCCTTGACCGCGTTCTTCTGCACCGACACCAGGATAGGCACCTGCAGTATTGATAAAGGTCACAACTGGACGACCAAACTTTTCAGCCTGTTTCATCAAACGTAGGGCCTTGCGGTAGCCTTCTGGATGCGGTTGACCAAAATTCCGCTTGAGGTTATCTTGTAAACTCTTGCCTTTTTGGATACCAACCACTGTTACAGCTTGGTCCCCAAGCCAGCCGATACCACCAACAACTGCACCATCGTCACGAAAAGAACGGTCACCGTGTAATTGGATAAATTCATCAAAAATGCCTGTTGCAAAGTCCAAGGTTGTCAAGCGACTCTGCTCACGCGCTTCTCTGACTATTTTTGCAATATTCATCTAGGACCCCCTCCGTGCAATCTGACTAGGCTAGCAATGGTGTCTGGCAAATCTCTTCTTTTGACAATAGCATCCACAAAGCCATGTTCCAATAGGAATTCTGCCTTTTGGAAATCCTCAGGCAAGCTTTCACGAACCGTATTTTCAATGACACGACGCCCAGCAAAACCGACCAAACTCTGTGGTTCAGCTAGAATGATATCACCTTCCATAGCGAAGGAAGCTGTTACACCACCTGTCGTTGGATCTGTCAAAATGGTCAGGTAAAAGAGGCCAGCATTTGAATGGCGTTTAACCGCTGCAGAGATCTTGGCCATCTGCATGAGACTCATGATGCCTTCCTGCATACGGGCTCCACCAGATGCGGTGAAGAGAACAATTGGCAATTGTTCAACAGTCGCATACTCAAACAAGCGAGTGATTTTTTCACCTACAACTGTACCCATAGAAGCCATGATAAAGTTGGAATCCATAATCCCAAGAGCCACAGTCTGACCTTTTATAAGAGCTGTTCCTGTCACAACGGCCTCATCCAGACCTGTTTTTTCACGCATAGTTGCTAGTTTCTTTTGATAACCAGGGAAATGCAAGGGATCCTTGCTTTCAATCCCTGTAAACAATTCCTTGAAGGTTCCCATATCAATCGTCAAAGCCAAGCGTTCTTGGGCAGAAATGCGAAAGGTGTAGCTACAATGTGGACAGATACGCTCACTTCCCAGATCCTTCTGATAAATGGTATGCTTACAGCCTGGACACTGGGAGAATAATTCATCTGGAACCTCTGGCTTGGCTTGAGGTTTTTCCCTAACCGAACGATTGGGATTGATTCGAATATACTTATCTTTTTTACTAAATAGAGCCATTGATTCCCCTTTTCGGTTTAAACTCTTGAAGTCATTTTATTCTTTTTCTTGATACTTGGGTAAAAAGGTTTCCATCAAGAAGGAAGTATCATAATCTCCAGCAATGACATTGCGATCTGAAATGAGGTCAAGCTGGAAATCAGCATTGGTCTGCACCCCCTCTATCTCTAGTTCATAGAGGGCACGTTGCATTTTCATAAGTGCATCAAAACGATTTTCACCGTGAACGATGATTTTAGCAATCATACTATCATAATAAGGTGGAATGGTATAGCCTGGATAAACTGCTGAATCCACGCGCAAGCCAACTCCACCACTTGGCAGATGGAGATTAGTAATCTTACCTGGACTTGGAGCAAAATTAAATGCTGGATTTTCTGCATTGATACGACACTCGATGGCATGGCCGCGTAGGACAATATCTTCTTGCTTAACAGACAGGGGCTGACCTGCCGCAATGCGAATCTGTTCCTTAACGATATCCACACCTGAAACAAACTCTGTTACTGGATGCTCTACCTGAACACGTGTATTCATTTCCATGAAATAGAATTTACCACTGGCTTCATCAAGAAGAAACTCAATGGTCCCTGCATTTTCATAACCAACAGACTCTGCAGCTCGAACAGCAGCAGAACCAATTTCATTGCGTAGCGTTTTGCCGATTGCAATTGAAGGACTTTCTTCCAAAACCTTTTGGTTATTCCGTTGAAGAGAACAATCCCGTTCCCCCAAGTGAATCACATTTCCGTGTTCATCTCCTAAGATTTGAACCTCGATATGACGAGCTGGATAGATGACCCGTTCTATGTACATGGCACCATTGCCATAATTGGCCTTGGCTTCGCTAGAGGCCGTTTCAAAGGCTGAAACGAGGTCTTCTGGTTTTTCAACCTTACGAATTCCTTTACCACCTCCACCTGCTGAAGCCTTGAGCATAACAGGATAGCCAATTTTTTCAGCAACAATCAAAGCTTCTTCAGAGTTATGCACTTCTCCATCCGAACCTGGAATGACAGGCACGCCTGCTTTGATCATCTGAGCACGCGCATTGATTTTATCCCCCATCATATCCATGACATGACCAGATGGACCGATAAACTTGATACCAACTTCTTCACACATGGTGGCAAATTTGGAATTTTCACTGAGAAAGCCGAAACCGGGGTGAATGGCTTCTGCCTCAGTCAAGACTGCAGCTGATAGAACAGCATTGATATTAAGATAAGACTCTGTAGCCTTACCAGGACCGATACAAACCGCCTCATCTGCCAAAAGCGTATGAAGGGCTTCCTTATCGGCAGTTGAATAGACCGCTACCGTCGCAATCCCCAATTCACGTGCCGCACGGATAATACGAACCGCAATTTCACCACGATTGGCAATTAAAATTTTTCGAAACATGGAGAACCTCCTTAGTTCCCTATTGCAAAGGTAAGAGTACCACTGGCCGCAATCTTGCCATCCACTTCAGCCTTTGCTTCAACTACAGCAATCGTGCCACGACGTTTGACAAAAGTCGCTGTCATAACCAATTGGTCGCCTGGTACAACTTGCTTCTTAAACTTGACCTTATCCATACCAGCGTAAAAGACCAGTTTTCCTTTATTTTCAGGTTTTGACAACTCCAAGACACCAGCTGTTTGCGCCAAGGCTTCCATGATCAGAACACCTGGCATGACAGGGTATTGAGGAAAATGACCGTTGAAGAAGGGCTCATTGATGGTCACATTTTTGATGGCAACAATGGTGTCCTCGCTCACTTCCAACACACGGTCCACTAGGAGCATAGGATAACGGTGAGGAAGGGCTTCTTTGATTCCTTGAATATCGATCATTTGATACGTACCAATCCTTTACCAAACTCAACCATTTCTTCGTTAGAAACAAGAATTTCCGTTACCACACCATCCTTAGGTGCTGGGATTTCATTCATGACTTTCATGGCTTCGATAATTACCAATGTTTGGCCTTTTTTGACACTATCACCAACTGTTACAAAGGCAGGTTTATCTGGACCAGCAGCCAAGTAAGCCACCCCAACAAGTGGGCTCTCTACAACATCTCCCTCAGCAGCCACGCTTGCTTCAGCTGGAGCTGGAACCTCTTCTGCTACAGTTTCTACTGGAGCAGATGTAGGAGCTACTGGACTCGGTGTTGCTAGAACGGATGCTGGTGCAACTTCAGATACAAGTCTAGCTTCATTTTTGCTAAACTGCAATTCATCCGTTCCATTTTTATAAGAAAATTCTCTCAAACTTGACTGGTCAAATTGAGCCATCAAGTCTTTAATATCGTTTAAATTCATACTTATTTATTCTCCCAACGTTTGAAAGCAAGAACTGCATTGTGGCCACCAAAACCAAAAGTATTTGAAATAGCGTATGGAATTTCTTGCTCCAAGCCTTGTCCATAAACGACATTGGCTTCGATATAATCTGATACTTCACTTGTTCCAGCTGTCATTGGTACAAAGTTATGACGCATAGCCTCGATTGTTACGATAGCTTCTACTGCACCTGCAGCACCCAGCAAATGTCCTGTGAATGATTTGGTTGATGATACAGGCACTTCCTTACCAAGAACAGCTACGATGGCACCACTTTCTCCTTTTTCATTAGCAGGAGTTGACGTTCCGTGAGCATTGACATAGGCTACTTGCTCTGGAGAAATCTCAGCTTCCTCCAAGGCTAGTTTGATGGCTTTGATAGCTCCTTGACCTTCTGGATGTGGGGAAGTCATATGATAGGCATCACAAGTGTTTCCGTAACCAACCACTTCAGCAAGGATAGTAGCCCCACGTTTTTCAGCGTGTTCCAGACTTTCAAGAACCAACATCCCTGAACCTTCACCCATGACAAAACCATTACGGTCCTTATCAAATGGAATGGAAGCACGAGTTGGATCCTCTGTAGTAGAGAGAGCTGTCAGGGCTTGGAAACCAGCAATAGCAAAAGGTGTAATAGAAGCTTCTGACCCACCTACCAACATGACATCTTGGAAGCCAAACTTAATTGAACGGAAGGCATCACCAATCGCGTCATTTGATGAAGCGCAGGCAGTATTGATCGATTTACAAACACCGTTTGCTCCAAAACGCATAGCAACATTTCCTGAAGCCATATTTGGCAAGGCTTTTGGAAGGGTCAATGGTTTCAAACGTTTTGGTCCTTTGTCATTTAGGCGAAGCACTTGATCTTCAATTTCCTTGATTCCACCAATACCAGAGGCCACAATAACACCAAAACGATCTTTATCAAGAGCCTCTACATCTAAATTGGCATGATTGACAGCTTCTTGAGCCGCATACAAGGCATATAAAGAATAGTTATCAAAACGATTGGTATCTTTCTTTACAAAGTATTTATCAAAAGGAAAATCTTGGATTTCTGCTGCATTATGAACATCAAAGTCACTATGATCAAATTTCGTAATTTGACCAATTCCGATTTTTCCAGTTGTCAAACTATTCCAAAATTCTTCTGGTGTATTTCCGATTGGAGATGTTACTCCATAACCTGTTACTACTACGCGATTTAGTTTCATCTTTTTTACCTCTAGCTTCTGCTACATACTTAAGCCACCATCAATGGCAACCACTTGACCAGTTAGATAATCTTGGCCTGCTAAAAATACTGTTAAATCTGCAACCTGCTCTGCCTGCCCAAATTCTTTCATAGGAATTTGTGCCAGCATAGCATCTTTTACCTTGTCTGATAGAACAGCTGTCATATCGGACTCAATCATTCCAGGTGCAATAGCATTAACCCTGATATTGCGATTGGCCACTTCACGCGCCACAGACTTGGTAAAACCAATCAAACCAGCCTTAGAAGCTGCATAGTTAGCTTGACCGATATTCCCCATCAAACCAACAACACTAGACATATTAATGATAGCACCTTCTCTAGCTTTTATCATCGGTTTCAAGACTGATTGTGTCATGTTAAAGGCACCAGTCAAGTTAACCTTGAGCACTTTTTCAAAATCTGCTTCTGTCATCTTGAGCATCAGGGTATCTTGGGTAATTCCTGCATTGTTGACCAAAACATCTACTGAACCTAGCTCAGCAATAGCTTGATCAACCATACGCTTAGCGTCTGCAAAATCTGACACGTCTCCTGATATAGGAACCACCTTGACACCATAGTTTGAAAACTCAGCGAGCAATTCTTCTGAAATTGCACCACGACTGTTTAAGACAATATTGGCTCCTGCTTGAGCAAACTTGTGGGCGATGGCAAGACCAATCCCACGACTCGAACCTGTAATAAAGATATTTTTATTTTTTAGTTGCATTCTTTTCTCCTGTTTCCTCTTGTATTTATGGGAGAAGGGATTACTTGTTTTCTAGCAAGGCTTCCAAGCTAGCCTGATCTTCAACATTGGCTAGTT
This sequence comes from Streptococcus pseudopneumoniae, assembly GCF_001076775.1. GTDB lineage: Bacteria > Bacillota > Bacilli > Lactobacillales > Streptococcaceae > Streptococcus > Streptococcus pseudopneumoniae_G. Next base: position 30,641 of record NZ_JVGV01000034.1, on the reverse strand, counting down.
TAGCTGTCTTATCAATCTTTTTGACAAAGCCTGACAAGACTTTCCCCGGTCCAATCTCGATAAAGTTGGTTACGCCTGCTTCTTGCATAACCGCAATGCTTTCATAGAAACGAACTGCTTCCTTGACCTGACGCGTCAAGAGTTGAGCGATGTCATCTTTTTTCATGACAGCAGCTTCTGTATTGCCGACTAGGGGACAAGTAAAATCTGAAAAACTTACCTGAGCTAGAGTTTCAGCTAGTTTCTGGCTAGCAGGCTCAAGGAGAGCGGTATGAAAAGGTCCTGAGACTTTGAGAGGAATCAAGCGTTTGGCACCTGCTTCCTGCAAAAGTTCAACAGCTCGATCAACTGCCACCACTTCTCCGCCAATCACGATTTGTGCAGGTGTATTATAGTTGGCTGGAGTAACCACTCCAAGTTCAGAAGCTTTTTGACAGGCTTCCTTAATGACCTCTACTGGCATGTTGAGAACTGCTACCATCTTGCCAGAGCCAGCAGGAGCTGCTTCTTCCATATAGGCTCCACGCTTAGCAACCAAAGCAACCGCATCTTCAAAATCCAAGGCACCGCTAGCTACCAAGGCAGAGTATTCTCCAAGAGACAAACCAGCAACCATATCAGGCTGATAGCCCTTTTCTTGCAATAAATGGTAGATAGCAACTGAAGTCGCTAAAATAGCTGGTTGCGTATAGCGAGTCTGATTGAGTTTTTCTTCTTCTGTATCAATAAGATGACGCAAATCATAACCGAGCACCTGACTTGCTTGATCAATCGTTTCTTTGACAATAGAGTAGTGATCATAGAGATCCCGTCCCATACCTAGATACTGGGCACCTTGACCAGCAAATAAAAAGGCTGTTTTAGTCATTTCTTACAACTCCTGCCCAACGAGAGGCTTCTTCTTGAATTTTCTTAGCTGCTCCGTAATACAAATCTTTTAGGATTTCTTCAACGGTCTCTTCTTTGGAAACAAGGCCTGCGATTTGACCTGCCATAACAGAACCACCATCCACATCTCCGTGAACAACAGCTTTGGCTAGAGCACCTGCTCCCATTTGTTCAAAAATTTCCAAATCTGGATTGTCTTGTTTAAAGGCATCTTTTTCAGCTTGTTCAAAATCACGAGTCAACTGATTTTTAATCGCACGCACAGCATGTCCAAAGTGTTGAGCTGAAATCGTAGTATCAATATCTCTAGCTTTTAAAATTTTCGCCTTATAATTTGGATGGGCATTAGACTCTTTTGCAACGACAAAGCGAGTTCCAACCTGAATAGCCTCTGCACCTAGCATAAAGCCTGCAGCAGCACCTTCACCATCCGCAATCCCTCCTGCAGCAATAACAGGAATAGATACAGCAGCAGCTACCTGGCGCACCAAGGTCATGGTAGTTAATTTACCGATATGCCCCCCAGCCTCCATTCCTTCTGCAATAACAGCGTCCGCACCGATTTTTTCCATACGTTTAGCTAGGGCAACACTTGGTACAACAGGAATAACCGTAATACCAGCTTCATGGAAACGTTCCATGTATTTGCTTGGATTTCCTGCGCCTGTTGTAACTACCTTAACCCCTTCCTCGATAACGAGGTCTACAATATCTTCCACAAAGGGAGACAAGAGCATGATGTTGACACCAAAGGGTTTATCAGTCAATGATTTGATTTTATCAATATTTGCCTTGACAACTTCTTTAGGGGCATTCCCCCCACCGATAATCCCTAGTCCTCCAGCCTTGGAAACAGCTCCTGCCAAATCACCATCAGCAACCCAGGCCATTCCTCCTTGGAAAATAGGATAATCAATGTTCAATAATTCTGTAATACGTGTTTTCATAGTGCCTCCATCATTTCTTGCTTACGTAATAGTTCGATACCATCATAATTTGACAATCAAACTATTGCCTAAACAAGAGGGAGCGGGTTTCCCTACTCCTTCTATCTATATTCTGTTTATTTTGTTTGCTCTTCAACATAGGCAACCAAGTCACCAACTGTTTTCAAGTCATCTTCTGCTTCGATTTGGATATCAAAAGCATCTTCGATTTCTGAGATTACTTGGAACAAGTCCAATGAATCTGCGTCCAAATCATCAAAAGTTGATTCAAGTGTTACTTCTGATGCGTCTTTTCCAAGTTCTTCAACGATAATTTCTTGTACTTTTTCAAATACTGCCATGATAGGACTCCTTTAAAATAAATAGTTTTTTATAACAATGTGTTCACCACATGATTACCTAAATTGTAAGAATGAGTGTGCCCCATGTCAAGCCTCCACCGAAGCCTGATAGTAAAACAGTCTGGCTACCATCTAAACGGATGAGACCTTGTTCTACACACTCTGAAAGTAAAATCGGGATACTGGCTGCACTGGTATTGCCATATTCCATCATATTGGCTGGAAGTTTATCTCGGTCGACACCAATTTTTTTAGCCATCTTATCCAAAATACGGTCATTAGCCTGATGAAGTAGCAGATAATCCAAGTTTGTCGCCTCTATAGGAGATTCATCAATAGTCTGCTTGATAGACTTGGCTACATCCCGAATAGCAAAATCAAAGATCGCGCGCCCATCCATCTTCAAAAATGAATCCGCATTTTCTTGATCTGAAAACGGAGAATGCAAGCCTGAATGTCCATAAGTTAGACACTCGCTACGACTCCCATCACTATTGAGACTCTCAGCCATAAAATGCTCTTGCTCGCTAGCTTCTAGCAAGACTCCACCAGCACCATCTCCAAACAAAACAGCTGTTGATCGGTCTGACCAATCGACTGCTTTAGAGAGGGTTTCACTACCAATCACCAAGCCTTTTTGAAAGCGACCAGAAGCGATAAACTTTTCAGCAGTTGAAAGAGCAAATACAAATCCACTGCAAGCTGCTGTTAGGTCAAAAGCAAAGGCCTTATTAGCACCAATATTAGCTTGAACACGAGCAGCTGTAGAGGGCATCATCGAATCTGGAGTAATGGTAGCTAGGATGATAAAATCCAACTCCCCTCCTGTGATTCCAGCTTTTGCCATCAGTTTCTTGGCAACTTCTGTAGCCAAATCACTAGTAGATTCTGTTCTTGAAATATGCCTTTGTCGTATTCCCGTCCGACTTGAAATCCACTCATCATTGGTATCCATAATCTGAGCCAAATCATGATTTGTAACCACTTGCTCTGGCACATAATGAGCAACCTGGCTTATTTTTGCAAAAGCCATTATCTCAAATCCTCCAAAAATTGATAAAGATTAGTCAAACCTTTGCTCATAACCTCAATTTCTTGCTTACTCATACCATCAATGATTTTTTCAACCATGGCCTTGTGGAAGCGTTTATGTAGCCTATGAACCAAGCGACCTTTCTTTGTCAAATGCAGATGTACCACACGTCGATCATGTTCTGAACGAATGCGTTCAATGTAACCCTTGCGTTCGAGATTATTCAAACTAGTTGTAACTGTCCCAAGAGTCACCATCAACTCTTTTGACACTTGACTTGGTGTCACATCTGGAACTTTTCCAATCACATCAATCGTATGCATTTCTTTGATGGAGATATCCTTGAAACGACTACCCCTCAAGCTAACTTCCTCAATAACGAGGACATTGTTAAATATAGACGTTAAATATTCATTAATTCGTTGGTAGTCCAATCTTTCCTTCCCTCCTTTTCAAAAAAACTTTTAGAATCAAAACATTTGACAAAAGAATTATATCAAAGTTCAAAGAATGGTGCAAGTATTTTTTTATTTTCCTGTAAATTTAGGTCGTCTTCTTTCCGAATGAGCCCGAACTCCCTCTTTGAAATCCTCTGTTTTCGCTAGTGATTCCTGTAGGTTCAGTTCTAAAGTAGCATAATCTTGCCAATCTTTGAATTGGCTCTCCCAAACCAACTTCTTGATGGCAGCATAGGAATTAGCTGACCCGCGTCTCAATTTTTTAAGAAGCTGTTCTCTCGTCTTTTCAAGTTTATCAGCTTCAGAGACCCGATAAACAAGACCCCACTCCAGAGCTTTTTCTGCGGACAAAGCCTCACCTGTCATGGCTAATTGAGCAGCACGCGTCACACCAATACTTCTACTCAAGAGATGAATTCCTCCTGCATCCGGAGCCAAGCCAACTCCAACAAAGGCTTGGATAAATTTAGCCTTATCCGTTGCCAGACAGAAATCTGCAGCAACAGCCATATTTGCTGCGGCACCTGCAACAGCCCCATCAACCTCCATCAAGACAGGTTTAGCAATTTGCTTGATTTTATAAGAAATAGTATTGACCAATTCTGCGATTTTTGTCAATGATGGAATATCATCCTCATCCACCGCCCGCTTCATCTCTACTAAATCTCCCCCAACTGAAAAGACTTTGCCATTCGCGTTGATTAAGACAAAATGCACAGCCGGATCCTCTTCTGCCAAAGTCAGAGCTTCTAAAATCTCCTCACACATAGGAATATGAAAACCATTCGCGACCTCAGGACGATTCAAGGTAAGGATTGCCAAATCCTCTTCAAGCTGATAAATAATGTGTTCCATTTGAACTCCTTTTTATTTTATAAGCTGGTTAAATTATTTTATTTTCAAAGTATATCTTTTTTAAAATCAGAAAGCAAGAAAAAATCAACTGAAAGTGTCTCAGCCGATTAGAAAGGCTCGCTTTATACTAGAACGCATCTTATTTTCTTCATTGAAAAAAGACTTTCTTTCTGCTATAATCGTATAAAATACTTACTTTAGGAGTTCTTATGAAGGTTGTTAAATTTGGAGGTAGCTCTCTTGCCTCTGCTAGTCAATTAGAAAAAGTTTTAAACATCGTAAAAAGCGATTCAGAGCGTCGTTTTGTAGTCGTTTCTGCGCCTGGTAAACGCAATGCTGAAGATACTAAGGTTACGGATGCCTTGATTAAATACTACCGCGACTATGTTGCTGGTAACGATATTAGCAAGAGCCAAAACTGGATTATTGACCGCTATGCTGCGATGGTTAGTGAACTAGGTCTTAAACCAGCTGTGCTAGAAAAAATTTCCAAAAGCATTCGCGCCTTAGCCACTCTTCCTATTGATGAAAATGAATTTCTCTACGACACTTTTCTAGCAGCCGGTGAAAATAACAATGCTAAATTGATTGCTGCCTATTTTAACCAAAATGGGATTGATGCACGCTATGTGCACCCTCGAGAAGCTGGTATTGTGGTCACAAGTGAACCTGGTCATGCTCGAATCATTCCATCAAGTTATGACAAGATTGAGGAATTGACGAATGCAAATGAAGTCCTAGTCATTCCTGGTTTCTTTGGGGTTACCAAGGAAAATCAAATCTGTACCTTCTCACGTGGAGGCTCTGATATTACAGGTTCTATCATTGCTGCCGGTGTTAAGGCAGACCTCTATGAAAACTTTACAGACGTTGATGGTATCTTTGCAGCCCACCCTGGTATTATCCACCAACCACACTCGATTCCTGAGTTGACCTACCGTGAAATGCGTGAGTTGGCCTATGCAGGATTCTCAGTCCTTCATGATGAAGCTCTTCTACCTGCCTACCGTGGAAAAATTCCTCTAGTTATCAAGAATACCAACAATCCTGACCATCCAGGTACTCGTATTGTTTTAAAACACAGTAGTGATGAATTCCCAGTTGTGGGAATTGCTGGTGATTCTGGCTTTGTCAGCATCAACATGTCTAAATACCTCATGAACCGTGAGGTGGGATTTGGACGCAAGGTTCTGCAAATCCTTGAAGATCTTAACATCGGTTGGGAACATATGCCAACAGGTATCGACGATCTTTCAATCATCCTCCGTTCTCGCGAACTAACTCCTATCAAGGAAGAAGAAATCCTTCGTCAGTTGGTTCAAAAGGCTGAAGTAGACCATGCAGAAATCGAACACGACCTTTCTATCATTATGATTGTTGGTGAAAAGATGAAGAGCCATATCGGAGTAACTGCTACTGCGACACGCGCTCTATCTGAAAACAAGATCAACATCCAGATGATGTCGCAAGGTTCTAGTGAAGTTTCTATTATGTTCGTTGTCAATAAAGACCAAGAGAAAGCAGCAATCAAAGCCCTCTACAATGCCTTTTTCGGTGAAAGTAAGGAAGACTAAGCATGGCCCAATCTCTTAACAAAACAGTGCTTCTCAATACAACAGGTACCTCCTACCTCTCTATAGCTGGGAAAGTTGGGAAATTTCTTGTCGGAGATCAGGCTCTGGAATTTTACCCAGATGTCAATGTCGAACAATTTATCCAGATTCCTTGGAGCCATATCAACCAGATTGGGGCCAATGTCACTGGGCGAAAAATCAGTCGCCACTTCGAAGTCTTTACAGACAGAGGAAAATTCCTCTTTGCTTCAAAAGACTCAGGTGCCATTCTTAAAATTGCTCGCGAAAAACTGGGCAATGACAAGGTCGTCAAACTTCCGACCCTGATTCAGACAATTAGCCAAAAATTTAAAAATCTATTTGCAAAAAAGTAGAAACTTTAGTATAATCATAGCAACGGATAAGTAGGTTATCTTCTTCTTTCAGAAAGTCTGCGGGTGCTGCGAGCAGATAGGAGGGATAGGTGAAATTCTACCGTTAGTAACAATTACATACACAATCAAGTGCACACCTGTGAAGTTGGATGGAACCGTGGCCCTGCCACTCCAACGCTTTGTCAGGTGTGCTTTTTTCATAAAGGAGTTCTTATGTTAGATATCAAACGTATTCGTACAGACTTTGATTCTGTCGCAGGAAAATTGGCTACACGTGGTGTAGATGCTGCTGTCTTAAACGAGATGAAAGAAATCGATGCTAAACGTCGTGATATTTTAGTCAAGGTTGAAACTCTCAAGGCTGAACGTAACACAGTTTCAGCTGAGATTGCCCAAGCTAAGCGCAACAAGGAAAATGCAGATGACAAGATTGCTGCCATGCAGAATCTATCTGCTGAGGTTAAAGCCTTGGATGCTGAATTGGCAGAAATCGATGCTAAATTGACAGAATTTACTACTACTCTTCCAAACATCCCAGCTGACAGCGTTCCTGTTGGAGCTGATGAAGATGACAACGTGGAAGTTCGCCGTTGGGGTACTCCACGCGAGTTCGATTTCGAGCCAAAAGCTCACTGGGATCTGGGTGAAGACCTTGGCATCCTTGACTGGGAACGTGGGGGTAAGGTAACAGGAGCTCGCTTCCTCTTCTATAAAGGTCTCGGCGCTCGTTTGGAACGTGCCATCTACAACTTTATGTTGGATGAACATGGAAAAGAAGGCTATACAGAAGTCATCACACCTTACATGGTTAACCATGATTCTATGTTTGGGACTGGTCAATATCCAAAATTCAAGGAAGATACTTTTGAACTCAGCGATAGCAATTATGTCCTTATCCCTACAGCTGAAGTTCCTCTGACAAACTACTACCGTGATGAAATCCTTGATGGTAAAGACCTGCCAATCTACTTTACTGCTATGAGCCCATCATTCCGTTCCGAGGCTGGTTCTGCTGGTCGTGATACTCGTGGCTTGATTCGTTTGCACCAATTCCACAAGGTTGAAATGGTTAAATTTGCCAAGCCAGAAGAATCTTACGAAGAATTGGAAAAAATGACAGCCAACGCTGAAAATATCCTTCAAAAACTCAACCTTCCATATCGTGTCGTTGCTCTCTCTACAGGAGATATGGGCTTCTCAGCTGCTAAAACTTACGACTTGGAAGTTTGGATTCCAGCACAAAATACCTACCGTGAAATTTCAAGCTGTTCAAACACAGAAGATTTCCAAGCCCGTCGTGCCCAAATCCGTTACCGTGATGAAGCAGATGGCAAGGTGAAATTGCTCCATACCTTGAACGGTTCTGGACTTGCAGTTGGACGTACAGTGGCTGCTATTCTTGAAAACTACCAAAATGCAGATGGTTCTGTGACCATCCCAGAAGTTCTTCGTCCATACATGGGTGACGCTGAAGTTATCAAACCATAAAAATAAGGCCTAGCTATTTCTAGCTAGACCTTTTTTCGTAACCAAATCAAATAAGCACCTAATACAAAGAGCAAAATGATTAGGCAAATAACAGTTTCAGCCACTACCAAATAATCCAAAAATGGAAGTTTCAAGATTCCCTGAGCCATCTTAAGCGAAGTAGCTGTGATAATGGTCGGGAAGGTGAGGGCTGAAAAGGCTGGTTGAAAGCCTTGTTTTAAAATATTGGGCAGGCGAGTCAAAACAAAGAAAAAGAAGGATTGAGAAAGCAAGATCATGACAATCAAGACCCAGGTTTGTAGGCTGGCTCCTCCAACCCGAACCAGAGAAGCCAAGAGTAGAGAGAAAGGAGCACAGTAGATTCCTTCTTGCCCAAGCAAGGCTAGTGGGAGCGGATGTTTCTTTAAATCGCTATAAATAAGGGGATAGAGATAGAAGGTTAGGAGAAAACCAAAACTCAAGGTCGCATAGGCAATTTCGATGATACCTACAAGAGGATAGGTCAAGGCTGCTACTGCTATCCCCACATAGAGAACCGTCCAGCTAGGAGTCGCATGAACCCTCCGCCCCGGATAGGCAAATTTAATGGTGAAACCAGCAATCAAGAACAAATCCAAGAGAAATGAAAACCACCAAAGTCCTTGCGCTACCAAAGGGAAATGAGGGAAGACTCGAAAGACATAAGTCGATAAAATCATCCCAGCCATGGGAAAGGTCGCCATTCCTGACAAAAGAGGAGGCTTGGTCAATTCTTGCTTTGTTTCTTTCCAATTAAAGAGATGAAGAAGCAGAAAAAAGAGCCACAAAACCAAACCTGTCAGACTCAATAGATAGGACAGAACCGGCAACGTATCTAAAATAAGATTTCCAGCTCCTGCCAAACCTAGCAAACAACCAGAAAATACCAAGGGGAGTTTTTTCATCCTAACCTCCAATAATCATGTTAGTTTCAGTATAGCATAAAAGCGCTTAAATGAGGACTTAAAAAAACGAAGTCCGATTATTTCAGACTTCATTTTACTCAGATATGAATTAAGCATAAGGTTGCAATTCTGGATTAATTGGTGTATTGGCTAGATTGTTAGCATAGTTACAGAGGCTTGCTAGACTGACACCCAGAACTACATCCAAGGCATTTTGTTGGGTGTAGCCAGCTTCTAAAAACTCAGTCAAGGCTTCATCTCCTACACGACCCTTGGTATTGATAACTGCCAAGGTAAACTTAGCTAGGGTGTCCAATTTAGGATCTGTTTCAATTGGAGTACGATTGCGAAGGGCTTGAAGCAGATCATCATTCATCTGGATTTGTTTGATTGAAAAGGCGGTATGACCTGCGACACAGAAGGCACAACCATTGGTCACAGCTGCCGTGATTTGCACCACTTCGCGCTCAACAGGTGTCAGGCTGTTGCGACGGTTGATAGCTCCGACAGTTCTGTAGGCTTCTAAAGCAGTCGGTGCATTAGCCAAGAGACCAATTAGGTTAGGAATATAGCCATTGTTATCTTTTTCTACTGTTTCAAGAACTTCTTTCACTTCTGCTGGAGCTGATTCGACTGTATGAATAGTAAATGTTGTCATCATAAAACCTCTTTTCATTTTGTTGAAACCTAGTCTATCACAGATTCTATACCATGTATAATATATATTTTAAATTACACTGATAGAAATTTTTTATGAAAGCAAAAAAATCACACGAGCTGTGTGATTTCATTATTTGTCAAAATACTTTTTAGTTTCAGCAATAACGACCGGCGACAAGACTAAGAGGGCAATCAAGTTTGGTAGAGCCATCAAGGCGTTAACGATATCTGCGATAATCCAAACCATATCCAACTCGATAAATCCTCCCAACAAGACCATGAGTACAAAGACCACACGGTAGAGCCAGATAAAGCGAACCCCAAAGAGAAACTCAAAACAACGTTCCCCGTAATAGTTCCAACCTAGAATTGTCGTGAAGGCAAAGAGTACAAGGAAGATTGTTAAGAGGGCAGGTCCAAAGTGTGAAAAGACTGTTGAGAAGGCTGACTGAGTCAAAGCAACTCCATTCAAATCACCACTCCAAACACCAGTCACCAAGATGGTCAAACCAGTCAGAGTACAGATAATGAGGGTGTCAATAAAGGTTCCTGTCATGGAAATCAAGCCTTGCTCTACCGGTTCATTTGTCTTGGCCGCAGCAGCTGCAATGGGAGCCGAACCCAGACCAGATTCGTTCGAGAACACACCACGCGCTACACCATTTTGAATAGCCATTCGAATGCTAGCACCGGCAAATCCACCTACCGCAGCAACAGGACTAAATGCTGATGTCAAGATTAAAGCGATTGTGGCAGGGATTTTCCCAATATTAAAGAAAATAACTGTAAGAGTTCCTAAAATATAGATGATAGCCATAAAAGGAACAACAGTAGTTGACACCTTAGAGATGGACTTGAGTCCACCAAAGACAGCAATCGCTACAAATACAGACAACACAAGAGCTGTGATGGCTGGTGAAATAGCCGTTGTATTTTGGATAGATTCTGTAATCGAGTTGACCTGGGTGAAGGTTCCGATCCCCAATAAAGCTACTAGCACACCTGCCAGGGCAAAAAAGATAGCAAGTGGTCGCCACTTTTCTCCCATCCCTAGAAGAATATAGTGCATGGGACCTCCCGCTACTGCACCATGGTCGTCCTTAGTGCGGTATTTGATAGCTAGTAATCCTTCCGCATACTTGGTAGCCATCCCAAAGAAAGCAGCCATCCACATCCAAAAGAGAGCTCCTGGTCCACCAACCTTGATAGCCGTCGCCACCCCGATAATATTTCCCGTACCAACTGTCGCTGCGAGTGCTGTACACAAGGCCGCAAAACTGGATACATCTCCATGCCCCTTATCCTTGGTAAAAATAAGCTGGAAGGCCTTGGGCAAACGCAAAACCTGCAAGAGTCCTAGACGGGCAGTTAGGTAAATCCCTGTTCCGACCAATAAAATTAAGAGGGGTGGGCCCCAAACAAAAGCATCGATTGATTTAAGCAATTCTAACATTTCCTTCTCCTATCTTTTCAACCCCAAAAGAAAGAGCACATGCAAGATACATGTACTCTGGAATGCTTAGATAAATGCTAAAAAGCGGTCTATCCTAGCTCTGTCCTTTTACCTGAGAGTTTGAGCAGTTGCCTGCCTTGCCCCTTCGGTGCCTTTACGGTCTCTCCAGAGTTCCGTCCATTTACAGTCATGGAAAATCAAACGATTCCCCACTTCTATTAAACTTCATTCGGTGTTGGTATTTAATTGATTCTTATTTTACAAAAAATGTTGGCTTTTGTCAATGTGTTTATTAGTAAAACTTAATTCAACAATTTTTACTGTATAAAGTCCGAAATATTTCTTATCCTTTAAAGGTCACAATAGTTGCGCCACTGCCTCCAGCATTTTGTGGGGCATAGCCGAAACTCTTGACATGTTTATTTCTTTGTAGGTATTTGGTAACACCTTCACGGATGACACCTGTTCCGATACCATGGATGATATCAACCTGAGCCATATTATTAAGCAAGGCTTGGTCGATAAAAGCATCTAGCTCATTCATGGCCTCTTCATAGCGTTTGCCTCGAAGGTCCAGTCTGGCTTGTGGACCACGACTAGAAGTTCGTTTCACAACATTGACCTGTTTCTTCTTGACTTGCTTTTCTTGCTGGGCTTGAACAAGGTCAAACTCTTTCTCTTCCAAGGTCATCTTGATCAAGCCGACTTGGGCTTCCCAGCGGCCGTCCTTGAGTTGATTGGTCAAGGTACCACGCTGTCCATAACTGAGAACCACGATATCATCTCCCACCTTTGGAGCTCGTTTTTTCTTGGCCTTTTGAAGGACCTTGTTTTTAGACAAGTCCACTTTTTCAGGAGCCAATTTTTTCAACTTGGCCTTGGCTTCAATAATTTCGTGGGGCTTGAGTTGAGATTTACTATGAAGATTCTTAAGAATCTGGTCACTTTCGCTTAGGGCCATGTCCACAATCTCAGCAGCCTGTTCACGCGCCTTATTAAGCTCGGTTTCCTTTTCACGATTGAGCTCGTTGTAAAGTTTTTTTAGAGCACGGTTCATCTTGAGATTTTCTTGCTCCACCTCACGGATATTGTCCAAGCGTTTACGACTTTCAAGCGTCTGCTCTTCCAGTTGCTCAATAATCCGGTTGACATCATTGTCCTGATCGACCTGCTGGCTAGCATCTCCTACGATAACTTCAGATAGTCCTAAACGTTTGGCAATTTCAAAGGCATTGCTTCGACCAGGAACACCCTGCATAAAGCGATAGGTCGGGCGAAGAGTTGCTGTATCAAACTCCATGCTGGCATTTTGCACAAAGGTTATCTCAATACCATAGGCCTTGAGTTCTGGATAATGAGTCGTAGCCATGGTCTTGACTTGACGCAGGCGAAGGTCTTCCAGAATAGCCATGGCAAGGGCAGCTCCCTCTTGGGGATCTGTACCAGCCCCCAACTCATCCAAGAGCAAGAGCGAATGTTGATTGACCTTGCCAAGAATATCCACAATATTGGTCATATGGCTAGAAAAGGTAGACAAGCTCTGTTCAATAGATTGCTCATCTCCAATATCGGCAAAGATTTCTTCAAAAATACCAACACGACTTCCCTTGTCTGCTAAAATCGGCAAACCAGACTGAGCCATAACCTGCGTCAATCCCAGAGTTTTAAGCATGATGGTCTTCCCACCTGTATTGGGACCTGTAATGACAATCGCTGTTAAATCTTGACCAAAATGGACATCATTTGCAACGGCATTTTTGACCAGAGGATGGCATACATGGAGCAGTTGAATTTCCTGATTTTCTGACAGCTGAGGAACGACTGCTTGCCTTTCTTGAATAAAGCGAACCTTGGCACGAATCAAGTCCAGATGGCCGATAATCCAAGCATCATTGGCAATTTCAGCCGCATGAGGGCGGACACGTTCAGAAATTTCTTGGAGAATGCGAAGCATTTCATAGCGCTCATCTGCTCGTAAACTGGCAATTTCTTCGCTCAGTTTGACCACCTCACGGGGTTCGATATAGACGGTGTTTCCGCTGGCAGAAATATCATGAACGACACCTGCAATCTTATTGCGGTAGGTGTTTTTAACTGGTAAAACCTGACGGCCATTTCTGCTGGCAACAATCCCTTCCGTCAACATCTGCGCTTTTTGCTTGAGCAGATCCTGTAAAACATCGCGTACCTGACTCTCACTATCATGGATTTTTCTGCGGATGCACGCCAATTCTTCACTGGCAAAATTTTCAATGAAACCTGCATCATTAAAGGCTTGGAGATTTCCTTGTAATTGCGGAAAATCATGTAATTTCTCAAACCAAAGGGCTAATTCTTCCAAGTTGACATTTTCCAGATTAGCATAAAAACTTTGCAGCTCTCGGCTAGACAGAAGCACGCGCTTCAAGAGTAGGAACTCCTCAATATTGAGGTCTGCTCCCATCTCCAACCGCTTGCAGACTCCTGCAATTTCCTTGGTTGCAAGAATGGTAAAATGCGGTTGCTCAACAAAAAGAGCCTGCATTTCCTTCATCTCAGCAAAAGCCTGTTTGATTTTATCTGCTTTGGCAGTCGGAGCCAGCTGTCTCAATTGCTCCAAGCCCTGCTCGGTCAACAAATGAGGTTCAAACAAGGCCTTGACCTTATTGAACTCTAATGTTTCTAATATTTTCTTGTTCATCTTTATTTCCTTGTCTTTGAATGTCTAGGTGTGGTAGCTTTTTACATTCTGATAGATTCGAGTCAATCTGTAAACAAAGGGCTAGGAAAATTCCTGCCCTTTTTATCCGATTAAATTTGTCACCCAGATTTGTTTGAGCCAACTAGTGGTTACTGGTATGCTCTGGATGATGTGTTTTGCGACGATACTCTTTTCAAGAGGATTTTGTATAGCTGCCATGGGAATGGTCGCCAAGATTGTCAAAGCCATCTGCAAGACAAATAAGGTCACCAACATGGATAAGATACCTGCTGAAACTTGGAACAACTTGCCACCCAATTTTTTACTAGGAATCAAGTGTAAGAGGAGACCAAGCAAACGACCGATGCTATAGACTATCCCAAATACAAGCAAGTAGCCGATTCCTGCGTAAAAGACCTTATCCAACTGAAAGAGTTGATCCGATGGGAAAAAGAAAGTTCCCTGACCTTCCTGCGGATTTGCATAAGGGACCAGCAAATGAAATTGCTCTCCTAGCCCCTTATAAAACTGGCCAGCCACAAAAGCTGATGCCATGGCTGAAATCAGGTAATAAACCTGTAAGAGCAGGCCTCTCCGATAGCCGATATAAAATCCCCAAGCCAAGACCAATATAAGAAAGAGTGAAATCATAAGGAATCCTCAATCTTGCTCTGTTCTTGCTTGCAAGTCACAAGCTTGTGACGGAGTTCTTCTAATTCTTGCTCCTTATCGTCAAATTCAATCTCACGGCTGAGTTGAGTTGACAAACAGTTGACTGCCAACAAAAGAGCAATCGTTTCATCATCTGCACTAGGCATTTGTTCTTTAATTGCTTGGTATTTTTCTGTCGCAACCTTGGCGATTTCCTCCATAAAAAGGTTATCATGCTCGGTTGTCAAGGTTAATGATTTTTTCCCGAATGTAAATTTGAATCGATTTAGATTTGCCATAAAATTCACCTCACGATATTATACCAAAATTCGCTAATTTTGTCAGTTTTTACAAATTTATCTGCTTTTATGGTACAATAGAAACTATGGCAAGTATAACACTCACACCAAGCGAAAAGGAGATTCAGGCTTTTCTTGAACACTATCAAACCAGTCTGGCTCCCAGTAAAAACCCCTATATTCGCTATTTTTTGAAACTGCCTCAAGCAACCGTTTCTATCTATACTTCTGGAAAGGTCTTGCTTCAGGGTGAAGGAGCTGAGAAATACGCTCGTTTCTTTGGCTATCAAGTTGTAGGGCAAACCAGCGGACAAAATCTCCCTTTGATTGGGACGGATGAGGTTGGAAATGGTTCCTACTTTGGTGGACTTGCAGTTGTGGCTTCCTTTGTCACACCTGACCAGCATGACTTCTTGCGAAAACTAGGTGTGGGGGATTCCAAGACACTGACCGACCAAAAGATCCGTCAGATTGCCCCTATCCTCAAAGAAAAAATCCAGCACCAGGCACTGCTTCTCTCACCAAGCAAGTACAACGAGGTCATCGGAGACCGCTACAACGCTGTTTCGGTTAAGGTAGCCCTCCATAACCAGGCTATCTATCTCCTTCTTCAAAAAGGCATTCAGCCTGAGAAAATTGTGATTGATGCCTTTACCAGTGCTAAAAATTATGACAAGTACTTGGCACAAGAGGCCAATCGTTTCAGCAATCCGATCAGCTTAGAAGAAAAGGCTGAGGGTAAATACTTGGCTGTCGCAGTTTCTTCTATCATTGCGCGTGATCTCTTTCTAGAAAATCTTGAAAATCTGGGACGAGAGCTGGGCTATCAACTTCCAAGTGGAGCTGGAACGGCTTCTGATAAGGTTGCTAGCCAGATTTTGCAGGCCTATGGAATGCAGGGACTCAATTTCTGCGCCAAACTGCACTTTAAAAATACTGAAAAAGCGAAAAAACGCTTAGAAAGGTAAGTTATGAATTCATTTAAAAATTTCTTAAAAGAGTGGGGATTGTTCCTCCTAATTCTGTCATTACTAGCTTTAAGTCGTATCTTTTTTTGGAGCAATGTTCGCGTAGAAGGGCATTCCATGGATCCTACCCTAGCGGATGGCGAAATCCTCTTTGTCGTCAAACACCTCCCTATTGACCGTTTTGATATCGTGGTTGCCCATGAGGAAGATGGTAATAAGGACATTGTCAAACGTGTCATCGGAATGCCTGGTGATACCATTCGTTACGAAAATGATAAACTTTACATCAATGACAAAGAGACAGATGAACCTTACCTAGCTGACTATATCAAACGCTTCAAGGATGACAAACTCCAAAGCACCTACTCAGGCAAGGGATTTGAAGGAAATAAAGGAACTTTCTTTAGAAGTATCGCTGAAAAAGCTCAAGCCTTCACAGTTGATGTCAACTACAACACCAACTTTAGCTTTACTGTTCCAGAAGGAGAATACCTTCTCCTTGGAGACGACCGCTTGGTTTCGAGCGACAGTCGCCACGTAGGTACCTTCAAGGCAAAAGATATCACAGGGGAAGCTAAATTCCGCTTCTGGCCAATCACCCGTATCGGAACATTTTAAGAGACCTAAGAGGCCGAGAATCAAGAATCTCAGCCTCTTCTTCTATCGTGAGAAGTAATCATTTATTGATTATAATACCCCTAACTCTCACCTATTTATGCAAAGGAATCTTATGGAAGTTTATTTTTCAGGAACCATTGAACGGATTATTTTTGAAAATCCCAGCAATTTTTATCGTATCCTCCTCCTAGAAATCGACGATACGGACGCAGAGGATTTTGATGATTTTGAAATCATTGTAACAGGAACCATGGCTGACGTAATTGAAGGCGAAGACTATACTTTTTGGGGGCAAATTGTCCAGCACTCCAAGTATGGGGAACAACTGCAAATCAGCCGTTATGAACGTGCAAAACCAACTAGCAAGGGATTGGTTAAGTACTTTTCAAGTAGCCATTTCAAGGGAATTGGTCTCAAGACAGCTCAGAAAATCGTGGACACCTATGGTGACAATACCATTGACGAAATTCTGCAACACCCAGAAAAGCTAGAAGGCATCTCAGGACTCTCTGCCAAAAATCGCGAGGCTTTCGTATCCACTCTTCGTCTCAACTACGGAACAGAGATGGTTTTAGCCAAACTAGCCAACTACGGCATTCCCAATAAATTAGCCTTTCAGATTCAAGACTTTTACAAGGAAGAAACCCTTGATGTGGTTGAAAATTATCCCTACCAGTTAGTCGAGGATATCAAGGGCTTGGGCTTTACCATTGCTGACCAATTAGCGGAAGAACTAGGTATCGAAAGTCAGGCTCCTGAACGCTTCCGCGCCGGTCTAGTTCACAGTCTTTTTCAGGCCTGTATGGAAACAGGGGATACCTATGTTGAAGCACGAGATTTGCTAGAACAAACCCTTAATCTCCTTGAGTCTTCCCGTCCCGTGGAACTAGATCCCAGCCAAGTAGCCCAAGAACTCTCCTACCTGATCGAAGAAGACAAGGTTCAGCAGATTGATACCAAAATCTTTGATAATAGCCTCTTTTTCGCCGAAGAAGGCATTCGCAGTCACTTGGTTCGTATCCTTGAAAAAGGAAAGAAACAAAGTCAAGATTTGAAAACCGTTCAAAAGCATATCGCTAGTGTTGAGGAAGAACTGGGTATTAAGTATGATAGCATCCAAAAACAGGCTATTTGCGACGCTATCCAGAACAAGATCTTTATTCTAACAGGTGGGCCTGGTACAGGTAAGACAACTGTTATCAATGGAATTATCGCTGTTTATGCACTTTTAGAAGGACTTGATCTCAGGAAAAAAAGCAACCTGCCGATTCTTCTCGCTGCACCAACTGGTCGAGCGGCTCGGCGCATGAATGAATTGACAGGTTTGCCTAGCGCTACTATACACCGCCATTTGGGAATGACGGGTGACGATGATATCAGTCATCTGGAAGATTATCTGGATGCCGACTTTATCATCGTGGATGAATTTTCTATGGTGGATACTTGGCTGGCCAACCAACTCTTCTCCAACATCTCTTCTAACAGTAAAATCCTCATCGTGGGCGACAGCGACCAACTACCGTCTGTTAGTCCCGGACAAGTTCTAGCGGATCTCCTTCATATTCCTTTGATCCCTCAGACTCGCTTGGAAAAAATTTATCGGCAAAGCGAAGAATCAACCATCGTCACCCTAGCTAGTCAAATTCGACAGGGCATCTTGCCAGCTGATTTTACCCAGAAAAAAGCAGACCGTTCCTACTTTGAAATTGCTAGCGGTCATATTCCTGCCACCATTGAGAAAATCTTAGGCGCTGCCCTCAGAAGTGGCATCCCTGCCCGTGATATCCAAGTTCTGGCTCCCATGTACCGAGGGGCAGCAGGGATTGATGCCATCAACCAGCTCATGCAAGACCTTCTGAACCCACCACAAAAAGATCAACTCAGTTTTGAGGCTCCCCAGTGTCACTATCGCAAGGGCGACAAGGTCATTCACTTGGTCAACGATGCTGAAATCAATGTCTTTAATGGAGATTTAGGAGCTATCACAAACCTGATTCCTGGTAAATACACCGAGTCGAAACAAGATGAGATTGTCATTGATTTTGATGGCAACGAGGTCTCTTACCCACGTAACGAATGGTACAAGATTCGCTTGGCCTATGCCATGAGTATCCATAAATCCCAGGGAAGTGAGTTTCCTGTTGTCATCTTACCTATCACCAGTGCTAGCCGACGTATGCTGGAGCGCAATCTCATCTATACAGCTATTACACGCGCCAAAAGCAAGCTTATCTTACTAGGCGAATTACAGGCCTTCGACTATGCCACCCAACACATCGGAACTGCCCGAAAAACCTATCTGATTGAACGCTTCAGTGATTTATTGGAGAATGTTGAAGAAAAGCAACCAGCTGTCTCTGAAACAGCCACATCAAGCGCCTCTGAACCATCCTACATCCTAACCGAAGAAAACTGGGACAGCATCCCCGCCATGATTGGGATTACAGACGCAGATCTCAAAGAGATTTTTGGAAAATAGTACACAAGAAAACCCACCAATTCAGGTGGGATTTTTGTTTATTAAGATTATTTAACTGTTGCTGTGCTTGTGATCAATTCAACAGCTTTTTTGATTGTGATATCGTGTTTCAACATATCAGCTGAAAGCAAGCTTTGTACTTGAGCAACTTCCATGTTGTAGTCTGTTGCCAATTGCTCGATTTCTTTTTGGATTTCTTCTTCTGAAGCGTCAAATCCTTCAGCTTTCGCAACTGCTTCGATAACAAGGTTAGTCTTCGTACGTGACTCAGCTTCTCCCTCGTATTGTTTGTGAAGGTCTTCTTGAGTAGTTCCAGTGATTTGGAAGTACATGTCAGGGTTGATACCTTGACGTTGCAAGTTTCCAAGGAATTCATTTACTGAACGGTGAACTTCTTCGTGGATCATTTCTTCTGGAAGTTCTACGATTTCAGCGTTTTCTACAGCTTTATCAATTGCTGCACCTTCAACGGCATCTTTGTAAGCTTCTTCTTTAGCTTCAGACAATTCTTTGCGGTATTTTTCTTTCAATTCAGCAAGTGTTTCAACTTCTTCATCGATGTCTTTTGCAAGCTCATCGTCAAGAGCTGGAACTTCTTTCGCTTTTACTTCGTGGATAGTTGTCACGAATTTAGCTTCTTTACCTGCAAGGTCTTCTGCTTGGTAGTCTTCTGGGAATGTTACGATAACATCAACAGTTTCACCAGCTGAGTGACCTACCAATTGGTCTTCGAAACCAGGGATGAATTGACCTGAACCAAGTCCAAGTGAGAAGTTTTCACCTTTTCCACCGTCAAATTCAACACCGTCGATAGAACCAACAAAGTCGATGACAACAGTGTCGCCGTTTTCAGCAGCAGCTTCCTTTATAACCAATTCAGCCAAGTTGTTGCGTTCGCGTTCGATACGCTCTTCAACGTCAGCGTCAGTTACTTCTTTTTCAACATCTACTGATACTTCAAGGTTTTTATAGTCACCCAATTTTACTTCAGGTTTTGTAACGACTTCAGCAGTGATAACCCAGTCTTGACCTTTTTCCATTGAAGTTACGTCAATTTTTGGTTGAGCAACCACTTCAAGACCAGCTTCTTTTACAGCTGCTTCATAAGCATTTGGCAAAAGAGCGTTCATAACGTCTTGGTAAAGTGACTCTTCACCAAATTTTTTGTCGAAGATAGGACGTGGAAGGTGACCTTTACGGAAACCTGGAACATTAAGAGATTTCTTCACTGAGTTGAAGACACGATCCAATTCTGGTTTGATTTGGTCTTGAGAGATAGTGAAAGTCAAGACACCACGGTTTGTTTCTTTGTTTTCAAATGATACAGACATTCTGTCATTTCTCCTTAAAATTTTTTAAATACAGTCTATTATAACATAAATGGGCGACTTTTTTCAAGTAATGAATGCGCTTTTCAATCCTGCTGGAAGTATGGTTTCTTCTTAATTTTCTTTAGAATTCAAATATAATCTTATAAAAGGTATTCAGTAGTGGCTGATTACAGTTAAAAAACGAATCGCCCATACATCCCTCATTAGGCGATTCGTTTTTCTTATTTAACCACAACCACTTTGTAATATTCGTTTGAGTGTGGAGATTCAATCTTAATTTTTTGACCATAGAAACCATCGATTTCTTTGTCAAGATAATCTCTAACTCCTGATGGCAAGCGTTTCATCTTAAGAATCTCACCGGATTGATCCGCATAGGCTAGAATGTGATAGTGAGTAGTGGTTGCTCCATCATCAATCAGTACAAAGTAACCTGTTTTAAGCTTACCTTGTTCATTTTCTAAATAGTATAGTTTATTGTTATTGATTGTGAAGTAAGTAGACGGAAGTCTAAGTCGTACACCTGGGTCTTCTAGATAAAGATCATTGCCAACTTTTTTGATTTCTGATCTAGTTGTCATCTCTGGAAGTGGTAATACTCTACGACCATCTGCTCCAAAGTAATATCGACCTGGCAGATTTTGGAAATTACGAATAACAGCTTTAGGATCAATTTCTTGTCCTTCTTCTTTATTATCTACTAAAGCTAAGATTGTATTTGCAACATGATCCCCATATTTGTCGGAAAACTTCTTGAACTCAGGTTTGACATACCAAGTGTTTTTAGCCACTATAACATCAGTAAATTTATTCCCATCATATTTTGCTTTAATCAGATATTCATATCCATCGCCTAAACGAACAATATCATCATGTTTATAAGGGCTATCTTGTAAAGTGAACATATGTCCATCCTTGCTGAGAATATAGCCTGTTCCATCACTAGAATTTACAACTCTATCAGAGGCCATTGCACCTGATTGTTCAAAATAATACCAATCACCATTTATGCACTCCCAACCTGTCATCATAGAACCACTAAAATGAAGATAGTACCATGTGTTGCCTTCTTTGTACCAGCCAGTACGCATAGCGCCACTATTAGCTAATGAGTACCAGGTGTTACCTTCCTTGTACCAGCCAGTGCGCATAGCACCACTATCTGCTAGGGAATACCATGTATTTCCGTCTTTGAGCCAGCCTGTCTGCATTTTACCAGCGCTATCGAAGTGATACCAAGAGCCAGCATTTTGCACCCATTTACTTTTAGCTAAGCTTCCATCTTGAGAAAGATTCCAGTCAGCGCCATTTTTTACCCAAGTATCTGCAGCCTGTACTTGATTGATAGACAATAGTAGGCCAGCACCTGCAAGCAAACCAAGTGTGAGTAATTTAGATTTTTTCATAGCCATTTCCTCCACGAATTGAAACTGAGAGATAGAGTTAGTTTAACCATCTTTTTTATAACACTCTTAAAGAGATGAAATAAAGTCCTTAACGCTCTAGTGACCTTATTTTAATAATTTACGGAGACATGATTCTAACCTCCTTTTGGATTTTATATATCCTTTGATAAATACTACATTACTTTAGTTATCTTTAGCTTCATTTTACTCCCCTATAAAATGAATGTCAACAAATAACATAAAACATTGTGAAAAAAATATTTTATCGTGCTAGAGGTACTTACTCGCTTCTTTGATACTAGGTTCAGTCACTTCTCCAATATTATTTTTACATATCTATTAAAAGTCCTCATGCCCTACCAAGTGATGCTGAAAGGCATAGACTGCTGCCTGGGTACGATCACTGACTTCCAGCTTGGCTAGGATGTTGGACACATGGGTCTTGACCGTCTTGAGAGAGATAAAAAGTTCATCAGCGATGCGCTGATTTTCGTAGCCCTTGGCAATGAGTTGAAGTACATCTCGCTCACGCGCAGTCAAGTCCTCATGAAGTTCTATGTGATTGCAGTGGTATTCGACCTTCTTGCTGACCTCTTGTTCAATAGCCAACTCGCCAGCAGCCACCTTACGGACGGCATGGAGTAGTTCGTCCGCACTAGAAGTTTTGAGCATATAGCCACGAGCACCTGCATCTAAGACGGGCATGATTTTTTCATTGTCCAAATAAGAGCTCACAATCAAAATCTTGGCTTCAGGCCATTCTTTGAGGATAGCCAAGGTCGCATCAATTCCATTTATCTCAGGCATAACGATATCCATGACAATGACATCTGGACGCAGTTTCAAGGCCAAGTCAATACCTTGAGACCCGTTTGCCGCCTCGCCCACAACTTCTACATCGTCTTGGAGGTCAAAGTAACTTTTCAAGCCCAATCGGACCATTTCATGGTCATCTACTAGTAAAATTTTCATCTCTACTCCTTTATGATTCCTTACCTAACAAGGGAATACGGATATCAACTGCCAGTCCTTGCTTGGGAGCTGTTAATAACTGAACCGTCCCTGCCATATCTTCGACCCGCTCCTTGATATTACGAAGTCCATAACTCAAGTCGTCTAAGCTCCCCAACTGGAAACCAATCCCATTATCCACCACCTTCAGCTGCAATTCAACATCCGTCTGATAGAGATAGACATCCAAACAAGAGGCCTGGGCATGGCGGAGGGTATTGCTGATCAACTCCTGCAAGATGCGGAAGATATGCTCCTCGATTTTCTTGGGCAATTTCGTCACATTTTGCTTGAAACTAACCTTGAGATCGCTCTTGTCCTCAAGCTCTTTTAGGAGAATTTGAATCCCTTCAATCAAGCCCTTCTGTTCCAATTCAACTGGTCGCAAATGCAAGAGCAAGACCCGCAAATCCTTCTGGGCTGTTTCAAGGATGGCTGTAACACTCTGCAACTGGATCTGCATCTTTTCTCTATCCAATTTCAAAGCCTGCTGACTGACGCCTGACAAAATCATGTGGGCCGCAAACAACTCCTGACTGACTGTATCGTGCAAATCCCGAGCAATCCGCTTCCGTTCTTTCTCGATGATTTCCTCTTCCTGAGCAAGACTGTGATTTTCAGCCTTTTGAAGTGCTTCTGTCAAGAGGTTAAGTTTGCCAGATAAGGACTTAAAGCTGGCATCCAAATCTGGATCTGCAACCTGAACCACTTCTTGCCCTGCCAACAAACGCTTAAGATTAGCCTGCATTTTTCTTAGAGAAAGCTCTTCCACACCTCGCCAAAACAGGGCTAAAAGACAGGTCATGGACAAGCTGAATACCAACAACAAAAAGACAAATTTTTCTGTTTTTTCAACATTATGCAGGAAAATAGACCAGTCAAAGTCAAGGATGTCCATTAAGCTGTGAGAGAAAAATAAGACAAACATAAAGGAGGTGAGAGCAATGATTACATAGGCTTGTTTTTTCATCCTCTAACCACCTCAACATCTCCAATCATAGTGGTCAAGAAAATCTTGACACTCTTGTTACTCTTAAGGTAGTCTCTTGTTTCTTGATGATAGTGTTCATTTCGGAGGGGTCGCTTGGGCTGGTTAAAGAAAGTCAAATCACCATAGAGACAGTTAACGCTGAGACTGACTTCCACATCTACAGGCACAATGATTTTGGTCGTACCTACCATCTTTCTGAGGATAATGACATTATCGTGATTGGTTAAGATGACCCTCTCCAGATGAATGGTATCCTTGCCCATGAGGCGAAAGAGATTGATATCATCAAACTGGCAAGTCTGGTAGCTTGAAAAATGATGGAGATTTCCAAACCAACGATTTTTCTCCTTCTTAACCGTTACCACCTCTTCAAAAACCAAATTAAT
The DNA here is from genome assembly GCF_001076775.1 of Streptococcus pseudopneumoniae. Lineage (GTDB taxonomy): Bacteria > Bacillota > Bacilli > Lactobacillales > Streptococcaceae > Streptococcus > Streptococcus pseudopneumoniae_G. The sequence continues at coordinate 6,827 of NZ_JVGV01000034.1, read as the reverse complement.
CTGCTCTTTTTCTTGATTCATCATCGGATAAAGAAGAAAGAGGCTATAAATAACTGAAACAAAAATAGCTAATATCACAAAAGGATTGAGCATGACGATGAAAAAGAAGAGAATGGTTGCCACCACTAAAAGAAGATTATTGCCTTCTTTACCAGTGTAATAGCGAATCAAAAGCAAAAAGAGGAATAGAATCAGCAGAAAACGCAAAAAATGCTCTGATACCATCAAAATCAGAGCTCCTGTCAAAAGACAGGCTTCGATAAATAAAAAGACTTTAAATTTTCTCATAGGTTCATCCTCTCCCTTCTATTTTATCACAATTCAAAAAAGTCACCTCAGTCTGAAGATGGAAAAAAGGCGGTGGTTACGCCTTTTTCATCTGATCCTTTGCTTCTTTTAATTTTCCATAGAGAAGATAGTTTACTTTTTGCAAATCTGCTATGGTGGCACAATTAAGGGCACACATAATCAAACGCAGATCGTCTTTCCAGCCTTGGACAATGCCAATCACTTCCTCAACCGAATAGCTTTCAACCAATTCCAGAACTGTTCGAGACAGTCCCACGGCTTTGGCACCAAAGACTAGGCACTTAATCATATCCAGAGGATTTCGAACCCCTCCACTAACCAAGAGTTCGACCTTGTCTTTCCAGTCTTGGGTATTGAGAAGGGCTTGCATGGTGGACTGGCCCCATTGATTGAGGTAATCACGTTGACCACTACGACGGTTTTCGATATAAGCAAAGCTGGTGCCACCACGACCTGATAGGTCAACAGTTCGAACACCCAGTTCATAGGCTCTTTCGATGGTCTTGACATCCATTCCAAAGCCCACTTCCTTGAGAACAATAGGAACGGGGATTTGCTTACTATAATCTGCTAGATGCGATTGCCAGCTTCGAAACTCTCTTTCTCCCTCTGGCATGAGCAATTCCTGCATAACATTGACATGCACTTGCAGTAGAAGAGGATTCATCTCTTCTACAGCCTGCAGTCCCAACTCAACAGGCTTGTCCAATCCAATATTGGTTCCAAGGAGGAGATTTGGATGATCAGACTTGACAGAAAAAGAGTCATCTGCTGGATCTTTGAGGGCTGCGCTATAAGAACCCGTTACAAATAAAATACCACAGGCTTCCGCCACCTGAGCCAGCTTTTGATTGATTTCTCTTCCCTTATCGCTTCCACCCGTCATAGCATTGATATAAAAAGGAAAGTCCCACTTTCGACCAGCAAACTCTGTCGATAGATTGATTTCATCCAGATCGTAAAGAGGCAAAGAAGAATGAATCAACTCCACCTCATCAAAGCTATTATAGGAACTTTTCTGCTCAAGGGCATAGCGGATGTGCTCATCCTTACGATTTGTCGTCATGTCCTATCCTTTCTTGGTATAAGAGCTCAATCCCCAGATCGGCCCAACGGTTTTTTATGGTTTCAGTTGATTGCTCATCAAAACTCAAGGCAATACCACAATCACCACCACCAGCACCGCTACTCTTGGCAACAGCTTGCAAATCTTGACTAGCTACCTTCAACTGTCTAAGCGAAGGCGTGTAAATATCTGCGCTCAAGCCTTCTAACAGCTTGCTTGCTACTTCAACTTGCTCGATAATTTTTTCTGCATTTCCCAGCTCCAAGGCTTCTACCAAAGCAGCCACTGTTGCTTTTGAGGAAGTTAAAAAATTCTGATTGATGTTTTGCTTGATTTGCTGGACCATGTCACTAGATACAGCCACTTCCTTGGTCCATCCCACTAGGAAATCACATTCTAAAGTTGGTTTCACTTGTGAAATTGAAAAGCCCCAATCACGCTCCAGAACAGTCGCCAAATTTTCTTCTTCCAACCAAGCAGCCACCTTCTGGCGATCAAATGACTGGTAGAGAACCAATTCCTCTGCCACAATACAGGCAAGGTCTCCCATAGAACCATTGTCTCCGCGCTTGAGCAAGACAGCGCTAGCCAACTTTAACAAGAGCTCCTGATCAACAGAAACATCATACAGAGCCAGTAAAGCCTTGATAACCAAGACAACGACACTACCGCTAGAACCCAGACCAAACTTTTTCCCTTCTCGTTCCATTTTTCCTCGAATTTCTATAGAAAAAGGTTTTAAAGTTTGACCTCGATAAGTCAGGAAATCTTCCACTAAAGCAATCGTTTCTTGAATCAAGCTGTAGGCAGGATTTGGCGTCAAGTCCACTACGAAATCAAACATGTCTGAGTAGATACGATAGTTCTCAGAAAAAGCAATCTCGCCCTTCATATAGATGGGAATATCCTTTATCAAGGCTAACTGCCCTGGCTCTAAAATAGCATATTCACCTGCCCAATAGAGTTTTCCACAAGTTTTAACAGCAATCATCTTGGCTCAAATCCTTTGTTTTTGACACAATCAAGCGATAACGTTGACCGAAGATTTCTGACAAATGCTCCAAATCTTTCTCCTGACAAAGGACCTTAACATTGGGACCAGCATCCATGGTAAAGTAGCAAGCTTCTCCTTGCTGACGAAGCTGGCGGACAAAGTCCATAGCTTCATAAGATGCATCCGTCAGATAAGAAAAGGCTGGTGATGCTGTTTTGGTCGTAGCGTGCATAGCCAGGGCATTTTTCTCAGTCAATTCCCCAACCTTGGCAAAGTCATTTTCCTTGAGATAAACCAGCATATCCTGATAGTCTTTCTCAGACTGACGCACCCAGTCATCAAAAGTCGTCGAGGTTTCCACACAAAGTTTCATTCCATCACGACTGGAGATTGGTTTTTTCTTATCCTCTAGCACCAACATAATCATAGCTAATTTCAAGTCTGTCTCTACAGGGTAAATCTCCCCACTATCCTTATCCCAGGCACCTAGCGGTCCATAAAAACTCCGAGAAGAAGATCCTGAGGCAAACTTAGCCTCCTGTGCTAACTGACTTCTATCCAAACCAAGCTTGAAATAAGCATTACAAGCCTTGACCAAGGCGGACAAACCACTAGAGCTTGAAGATAGGCCCGCTGCCGTAGGCATATTATTTTGAGTATCAATACGAACAAAACCCTCACCAGCTGGACGGTAACGGTCAATAATCTTGCTCATCTTGGCATGCTCAGCCTCATTTTGTAGCTGACCATTGATATAAAAGGCATCAGCAGTAGCATCTGTCGGTAGCGGCGACAAGGTCGTCTCTGTGTACATATTTTCCAAAGTCAGAGAAATACTGCTAGTAGCAGGAACCATCTCTTTCTCTTTTTTCTTTCCCCAATATTTGATAATAGCAATATTTGCGTAGGAACGTACTGTTACAGGCTCTCGATCCATGTCTGAACAGCTCCTTTCTCTTCTAATCTTTCTGCTAGTTTTTGAGCTTGAGTCAAATTGGTTGTCAAGGCGATAATACAGCCTCCTAGCCCACCACCGCTCATCTTGGCACCTAAAACACCATGGTTAAGAGCCGTTTCAACCAAAGAGTCTGCCTCAGGGCTACTAACACCAATTTCTTTTAAGTGTAAATGCGCTTGACTGAGGATTTTCCCCAGTCCTTCAGCATCTTTTCCTCTAATTGCATCTTCTGCCTGCTGAGTCAATTCTCCCAAGGCATGCAAAAACGGTAGGGCATCTTTCCCTTTACTTTGAACCACTTGGATGGCTTCACGAGTGTGACCATAAACGCCTGTATCTGCAATTACCAAATAAGCTGATAAATCCATCTCAAGCTCTGTAAATCCTACATTCTTAATAAAGCGAATAGGTTGGTCACTGAGACAGGTCTTAGCATCCAAACCACTTGGATTCATATGGGCAATCATCTCCGCCCGATTGACCAAGATTTCTAGTACATCATGAGGCAGATCAGCCTCATAGTAGTCAAATACCGCACGAATGGCCGCTATGCTGATAGCAGCTGACGAACCCATTCCCCGTTTTTCAGGGATAGCCGAGTCAATCTCACAGCGAATGCAAGCATCCTTGATATTTAGATGTTCAAGTGAAGCATACACCGCCATGGACAAGGTATCCTCCTCATAGAGGCGCCAAGGTCTGTCAGCAGGAACTACCTTACAAGTCACCTCCACCTCCAAAAGAGGCAGAGAAATGGCAGGATAACCGTAAACGACCGCATGCTCCCCTATTAAAATAATCTTACTATGTGCCTGACCGACACCAACTTTTTTTGTCATATTTTCCTTTTACTAGACGAAAAAGCCGTCTCATACTCAATGAAAATCAAAAAGCAAACTAGGAAGCTAGCCGCAGGCTGTACTTGAGTACGGTAAGGCGACGCTGACGTGGTTTGAATTTGATTTTCGAAGAGTATTATTTTTTCCTACAAGTATTTATTCTCTCCTATCTATTCTATTATATTTTCACAAAAAAAGCGATTGTTTCCTTCACAATCGCCTCTTTCATTATTGAACCCATTCGCCATTATAGTTGACGTAGTAGCCATCTACGGTCGTATTCACTGCCAAGGCACCTGAGCTATAAGCATAGTACCATTTACTACCGACCTGGAACCAGCCAGTTGCCATAGCTCCTGATGAACGGAGATAGTACCACTTGTTACCGAGGTATTGCCAGCCTGTTTTCATATCTCCATTTGACTGGTCTAAATAATACCAAGTTGAGCCTTCCTGATACCAACCAGTTGCCATAGCCCCTAATGAACGGAGGTAGTACCACTTATTGCCAAGTTGTTTCCAACCAGTTTGCATTGTAGCAGTTGTTGGATCTAGATAGTACCAAGTTGAGTTATCATTTGTCCAACCACGCACTAGCTCCCCAACCGTTAAACTGTTGATACGAGCATCGAAGCCACCATCCTTCTGTAAATAATACCAGTGTCCCTCATCATGAACCCAACCAGTTTTTAAAGTATGATAGCTACGCTGATCTTCAAAATAATAGACTCGTTTCTCTGCTGGACTATCATATTGTTCCCCATGATGTTTGTTGGTATTGGTAGCAGTTTTTGCCTCTAAAACTTGCTTGCCAACAAATTCTTGTAAGACACCATCTTGTCCAAAGTAGTACCATTGTGGCATTGGCATAGATTCTAATCTCAAACCATTTGGGTAAGGACCAATTGTACTACCTTTAGATGGAAACGGGATATATTGCCAGCCGACAACCATTTCTCCTGATACATGATCAAAATAATAGGTCTTGCCATCAATCACTCGCCAGGCCTTTTCTTTGATCTCACCCTTCTTATAGTAGGTTCTACCATTTTCTTGGACAAATTGCCAGCCTTCTGAATCAGCATCATCCGCCAATACTATACTTGTTGCTAGCAAACCGAAGAAAAAGACTGCTAATGCGATTGGCATCAATTTTTTTATTATTTTCATTAGACCTATCCTCCATAACTGATTGTAGCAAATACAAAATCGCATGTCAACATATAAAGAACTCATATAAAAAGCAGTTCCAAAACTGTGTACTGACCCCAAAAAGTTAGACAATTAATTTATCCGAAGGATTTAGTTCTGTATTGCACAGGACTGAGTCCTTTTAGTTTTACCTTAATTCGTTTATTGTTGTAGTAATCAATATAGTCTACAATGGCTTGTTCCAATTGGTTGAGCGACTCAAATGACTTCTCATAACCATAAAACATCTCCGATTTCAGAATACCAAAGAAAGATTCCATCATGCCGTTGTCTGGGCTGTTACCTTTACGTGACATGGATGCTTGAATTCCCTTACCCTCTAGAAACTGATGATAAGAATCGTGTTGATATTGCCAGCCTTGGTCACTATGGAGAATCGTATTCTCGTAGCGCTTCTCTGTGAATGCTTGTTCCAACATTGTTTTTACTTGTTCTAAGTTGGGTGAAGTTGAAAGATTATAGGCGATAATTTCGCTATTAAAGCCATCTAAAACTGGTGATAAGTAAAGCTTTTGAGCGCTTGCTGGAATGGCAAATTCTGTCACGTCCGTATAACACTTTTCCATTGGTTTAGCTGCTTCAAATTGGCGTTGAATAAGGTTGTCTGCTTTCTTGCCAACATCTCCTTTATGAGAAGAATACTTGCGTTTCTTGCGGATTCTAGCTTGTAAATTGAGCACTTTCATCAAGCGTTGAACTCTTTTATGATTGACCACATAACCACGATTTCTTAATTCTAAATGGATTCGACGATAGCCGTAATTTCCTTTTTGTTCGGTAAAAATAGCTTGAATTTCAGCTTTAAGCTTTTGATCCTTATCTGGTTTGTCTAGCTGTTTCAAATGATAGTAGTAGGTCGAACGAGCGAGTTTAATGGTTTTTAGAAGAATATCTAACGAAAAATCAGTGATTAATTCTTGAACAATTTCTGTCTTTCTTCTTTCTCTTTTTCCTCCTTCAAGCGGAGTTCTCTCAACTTTTTTAGGACAGCATTCTCCGCTCTCAGATACTCGTTTTCTGCTTGAAGTCGTTCTAACTCTGTCATCTCTTCGGGTTTCTTCTTTGGTTTACGTCCCATTTTAGGTACTCTCCCTCTTGTTTTCTCAACAATAGTATACCCGTTTTTCTTGTATTGTGCCATCCAATTTGGAAGCATACCACGATTTGGGAGAGCATATTCGAGAGAAACTCTATCTTGAGACCAGTTTTCATGTAGGACTTTATCAATCATTTCTTGTTTTAATTCAGGAGAATAGTAACGATTTTTTTCTTTTTTGACGAACTCTATTCCATAACGATCAATCAATTTAATCATGTACCTAATATTAGAATTGTTTATCCCAAATTTATTTGAAAGCTTCTCTAAGCTATATCCTTGTTTTCTAAGTTCATAGATCTGAACTTTATCATCATAAGTTAATTTCATAATAAAAACACCCCAAAAGTTAG
>NZ_JVGV01000033.1:0-32037 GCF_001076775.1 Streptococcus pseudopneumoniae | reverse complement strand
CTAACTTTTGGGGTGTTTTTATTATGAAATTAACTTATGATGATAAAGTTCAGATCTATGAACTTAGAAAACAAGGATATAGCTTAGAGAAGCTTTCAAATAAATTTGGGATAAACAATTCTAATATTAGGTACATGATTAAATTGATTGATCGTTATGGAATAGAGTTCGTCAAAAAAGAAAAAAATCGTTACTATTCTCCTGAATTAAAACAAGAAATGATTGATAAAGTCCTACATGAAAACTGGTCTCAAGATAGAGTTTCTCTCGAATATGCTCTCCCAAATCGTGGTATGCTTCCAAATTGGATGGCACAATACAAGAAAAACGGGTATACTATTGTTGAGAAAACAAGAGGGAGAGTACCTAAAATGGGACGTAAACCAAAGAAGAAACCCGAAGAGATGACAGAGTTAGAACGACTTCAAGCAGAAAACGAGTATCTGAGAGCGGAGAATGCTGTCCTAAAAAAGTTGAGAGAACTCCGCTTGAAGGAGGAAAAAGAGAAAGAAGAAAGACAGAAATTGTTCAAGAATTAATCACTGATTTTTCGTTAGATATTCTTCTAAAAACCATTAAACTCGCTCGTTCGACCTACTACTATCATTTGAAACAGCTAGACAAACCAGATAAGGATCAAAAGCTTAAAGCTGAAATTCAAGCTATTTTTACCGAACAAAAAGGAAATTACGGCTATCGTCGAATCCATTTAGAATTAAGAAATCGTGGTTATGTGGTCAATCATAAAAGAGTTCAACGCTTGATGAAAGTGCTCAATTTACAAGCTAGAATCCGCAAGAAACGCAAGTATTCTTCTCATAAAGGAGATGTTGGCAAGAAAGCAGACAACCTTATTCAACGCCAATTTGAAGCAGCTAAACCAATGGAAAAGTGTTATACGGACGTGACAGAATTTGCCATTCCAGCAAGCGCTCAAAAGCTTTACTTATCACCAGTTTTAGATGGCTTTAATAGCGAAATTATCGCCTATAATCTTTCAACTTCACCCAACTTAGAACAAGTAAAAACAATGTTGGAACAAGCATTCACAGAGAAGCGCTACGAGAATACGATTCTCCATAGTGACCAAGGCTGGCAATATCAACACGATTCTTATCATCAGTTTCTAGAGGGTAAGGGAATTCAAGCATCCATGTCACGTAAAGGTAACAGCCCAGACAACGGCATGATGGAATCTTTCTTTGGTATTCTGAAATCGGAGATGTTTTATGGTTATGAGAAGTCATTTGAGTCGCTCAACCAATTGGAACAAGCCATTGTAGACTATATTGATTACTACAACAATAAACGAATTAAGGTAAAACTAAAAGGACTCAGTCCTGTGCAATACAGAACTAAATCCTTCGGATAAATTAATTGTCTAACTTTTTGGGGTCAGTACATTTTGAACCGCTTTTTCTTATTTATCGCCCTTGTTACGAATAACAAAGCCTGTTTTCTTTTCGCTTGAAGTAGTGCGTGGTTTTTTATTATCCTTACGGTAACGTTTTTCCTTATCATAACGATCATTTCCACGACTGCCTTTTTTGAAATCATCACGGCGACCATTGCCACGGCGGTCGCGATCACGACGGTCATCTCCACGACGACCTCCCTTACCTTTACCACCGAAGCCATTACCTGATGGTTTAAATGGCAGTGGTTTTTCACGCGCAATCTCCACTTCTGGAAGGCTATCCGGATCTTGGACTGTCAGACTCAAGATATACATGGCCAATTCTTCTGGAGTAAATTCAGCAGCCAACTTACGAGCGTCCTTGCCAAATTTCTCAAAGTTGCCACGGATTGTTTCATCTGCAAAATCACGTTCGATTTTCTTTAGTGCAACCTGTTTCTTAGCTTGGAAGGCTTCTTCTGCACTTGCAGGTTTGAGACCTTTCATGCGCTTCTTAGTCAAGTTTTCAATAATTTGAAGGTAACCCATTTCGTTTGGAGCAACAAAGGTAATCGATTGACCTGATTTACCAGCACGACCTGTACGACCGATACGGTGAACATAACTTTCAGGATCTTGTGGAATATCGTAGTTATAGACATGGGTCACACCTGAAATATCCAAACCACGCGCTGCAACGTCTGTCGCAACCAAAACATCGAGATTGCCGTTTTTGAAATCACGAAGGACACGAAGACGTTTGTTTTGGTCTAGGTCTCCATGAATTCCTTCTGCACGGAAACCACGGATTTTAAGTCCACGAGTCAATTCATCCACACGACGTTTGGTACGACCAAATACGATAGCAAGCTCAGGTTGTTCCACATCCATAAGACGAGTCATAGTATCAAACTTTTCTTGTTCTTTAACTCGGATATAGTACTGGTCAACCAATTCTGTTGTCAATTCCTTGGCAGCAATCTTGACATGCTCAGGTTCTTTCATAAATTGAACACCGATACGTTTGATGGCATCTGGCATAGTTGCTGAGAAAAGTAAGGTTTGACGGCTTTCAGGGACACGGGAGATGATAGCTTCAATGTCTTCAAGGAAGCCCATGTTGAGCATTTCATCCGCTTCGTCAAGGATAAGAGTTTCAATATCTTGTAATTTCAAGGCCTTGCGTTTAATCAAGTCCAAAAGGCGACCAGGTGTTCCCACCACGATATGGGCACCAGATTTAAGAGCCTTAATTTGTTTTTCAATGCTTGATCCGCCATATACTGAACGGACTTTGACTCCCTTGCTACGACCAAAACGGAAGAGTTCTTCTTGACTTTGGACAGCAAGTTCACGTGTTGGAGCGATAACCAAGGCTTGGATGGTCGCTTCTTCTGTACGGATTTTTTCAAGGGTTGGCAAACCAAATGCTGCAGTTTTTCCTGTACCAGTCTGTGCTTGACCAATAACATCCTTACCTTTAAGTGCCAAAGGAATAGTTTGTTCTTGGATAGGACTGGCTTCTACAAAACCAGCTTTTTCAATCTCTGCTAGCAAATCAGCAGACAAGTTTAATTCATTAAATTTCACGTTATTCTTCTTTCTAAAGGTGGTGCGAAGCCACCCTATAGGGCTTAGTTTATACTTTTCTTTTTATGACGTATTTTCATATACTGGATACAAAATCGTGTTGCTTCTTTTCCACAAAAGAAAAGTACTGTTTTCTTTGCAACCTATCTAGTATAACACAAGACCAGAGCAAAAGATAGTTAAATCCGTCGATAAAGTCATGTAAACGATTTTCCTTAGAAAATGAGGATGAAATTTCCACTATTTCATAAACTTTTTTAAAGCGTAGCAGAATTGTGCAAAAGTTTTTTTCTTATGCTAGAATGAAATTCGAATAGGAGGAAGATAAATGTTAACTTATGATTTAATCGTTATCGGATTTGGTAAAGCTGGTAAAACACTAGCTGGTAAATTGGCTTCAGCTGGCAAGAAAGTTGCCCTCGTTGAACGTAGCAAAGCTATGTACGGTGGAACTTGTATCAACATCGGTTGTATCCCAACTAAAACTTTGCTAGTTGCTGCTGAGAAAGACTTGTCTTTTGAAGAAGTGATTGCTACAAAAAATACTATCACTGGTCGCCTCAATGGTAAAAACTATGCAACTGTTGCTGGTACAGGTGTCGATATTTTTGATGCGGAAGCTCACTTCCTTTCAAATAAAGTCATCGAAATACAAGCTGGTGATGAAAAACAAGAATTGACTGCTGAAACTATCGTCATCAACACTGGTGCTATTTCAAACGTCTTGCCAATTCCAGGACTTGCTACAAGCAAGAATGTCTTTGACTCAACAGGTATCCAAAACTTGGACAAATTGCCTGAAAAACTTGGAGTCCTTGGTGGTGGAAATATCGGTCTTGAATTTGCCGGCCTATACAACAAACTTGGAAGCAAGGTTACAGTCCTAGATGCCTTGGATACTTTCCTTCCTCGTGCAGAACCTTCCATCGCAGCTCTTGCTAAACAATACATGGAAGAAGACGGTATTGAATTGCTTCAAAATATCCGTACTACTGAAATCAAAAACGACGGTGACCAAGTGCTCGTTGTGACTGAAAACGAAACTTACCGTTTCGATGCCCTTCTCTACGCAACAGGACGTAAACCAAACGTAGAACCACTTCAACTTGAAAATACAGATATTGAACTAACTGAACGTGGTGCTATTAAAGTAGACAAACATTGTCAAACAAACGTTCCTGGTGTCTTTGCAGTTGGAGATGTCAACGGTGGCCTTCAATTTACTTACATTTCACTTGATGACTTCCGTGTTGTTTACAGCTACCTTGCTGGAGATGGCAGCTACACACTTGAAGACCGTCTCAATGTACCAAATACTATGTTCATCACACCTGCACTTTCACAAGTTGGTTTGACTGAAAGCCAAGCAGCTGATTTGAAACTTCCATACGCAGTGAAAGAAATCCCTGTTGCAGCAATGCCTCGTGGTCACGTAAACGGAGACCTTCGCGGAGCTTTCAAAGCTGTTGTTAATACTGAAACAAAAGAAATTCTTGGAGCAAGCATCTTCTCAGAAGGTTCTCAAGAAATCATCAACATCATCACTGTTGCTATGGACAACAAAATTCCTTACACTTACTTCACAAAACAAATCTTCACTCACCCAACCTTGGCTGAGAACTTGAATGACTTGTTTGCGATTTAAGTTGAGATTTAATCGTATCGAACAGCCCTCCTTGGGCTGTTTTTACTTCTGCGGAATCTCAAATCTGTCTTTTCCTTCTTTTATGATATAATAGAAACATGAAATTAAAAACTACTTTGGGCCTTCTTGCTGGGCGTTCTTCCCACTTCATTTTAAGCCGTCTTGGCCGTGGAAGTACGCTTCCAGGAAAACTTGCCCTTCAATTCGATAAAGATATTTTACAAAACCTAGCTAAGAACTACGAGATTGTCGTAGTGACTGGAACCAACGGAAAAACCTTGACAACTGCTCTCACTGTCGGCATTTTAAAAGAGGTTTATGGTCAAGTTCTGACCAACCCAAGCGGTGCCAACATGATTACAGGAATTGCGACAACCTTCTTAACAGCCAAATCTTCTAAAACTGGGAAAAATATTGCCGTCCTAGAAATCGACGAAGCCAGTCTATCTCGTATCTGTGACTACATCAAGCCAAGCTTATTTGTTATTACTAATATTTTCCGTGACCAGATGGACCGCTATGGTGAGATTTACACAACTTACAAGATGATTTTGGATGCCATTCGTAAGGTGCCTACTGCCACTGTTCTTCTTAATGGAGACAGTCCACTTTTCTACAAGCCAGCTATTCCAAATCCTGTACAATATTTTGGTTTTGACTTGGAGAAAGGTCCAGCTCAGCTGGCTCACTATAATACCGAAGGAATCCTCTGCCCTGACTGCCAAGGCATCCTCAAATACGAGCACAATACCTATGCAAATTTGGGTGCCTATATCTGTGAAGACTGCGGATGTAAACGTCCTGATCTCGACTATCGCTTGACAGAATTGGTTGAGTTAACCAACAATCGCTCTCGCTTTGTCATTGACGGCCAAGAATACGGTATTCAAATCGGTGGTCTCTACAATATCTACAACGCCCTAGCTGCTGTAGCTATCGCCCGTTTCCTTGGTGCAGATTCACAACTCATCAAGCAAGGATTTGACAAGAGCCGTGCTGTCTTTGGACGCCAAGAAACCTTCCATATCGGTGACAAGGAATGTACCCTTGTCTTGATAAAAAATCCAGTCGGTGCAACTCAAGCTATCGAAATGATTAAACTAGCACCTTATCCATTTAGCCTATCTGTCCTCCTCAATGCCAACTATGCAGACGGTATTGATACCAGCTGGATCTGGGATGCTGATTTTGAACAAATTACTGACATGGACATTCCCGAAATCAACGCTGGCGGTGTTCGTCATTCTGAAATCGCTCGTCGTCTACGAGTAACAGGCTATCCAGCTGATAAAATCACTGAAACAAGTAGTCTGGAGCAAGTTCTTAAGACAATTGAGAACCAAGACTGCAAGCATGCTTATATTCTGGCTACCTATACTGCTATGCTTGAATTCCGCGAACTGCTGGCTAGTCGTCAGATTGTTAGAAAGGAGATGAACTAATGGTTTATACTTCACTTTCCTCAAAAGCTGGCAATTACCCTTATCAGCTCAACATTGCCCACCTCTACGGAAATCTCATGAATACCTACGGGGACAATGGAAACATCCTCATGCTCAAGTATGTGGCTGAAAAGCTGGGAGCCCATGTGACCGTTGACATCGTTTCTCTCCATGATGACTTTGACGAAAATCACTACGACATCGCCTTTTTCGGTGGCGGTCAAGACTTTGAACAAAGTATTATTGCAGACGACCTACCTGCTAAAAAAGAGAGCATTGATAACTACATCCAAAACGACGGTGTGGTTCTGGCTATCTGTGGTGGTTTCCAACTATTAGGTAAATATTATGTTGAGGCTTCAGGTAGACGCATCGAAGGGCTAGGGGTCATGGGCCATTATACCCTTAATCAAACCAATAATCGCTTTATCGGGGACATCAAGATTCACAATGAAGATTTCGATGAAACCTACTATGGCTTTGAAAATCATCAGGGCCGTACCTTCCTTTCTGATGACCAAAAACCGCTGGGACAGGTGGTTTATGGAAATGGAAACAACGAAGAAAAGGTTGGTGAAGGGGTTCATTATAAGAATGTCTTTGGTTCTTACTTCCACGGACCTATCCTCTCTCGTAATGCCAATCTAGCTTATCGCCTAGTCACTACTGCCCTCAAGAAGAAATACGGCCAGGACATCCAACTCCCTGCCTATGAGGACATTCTCAGCCAGGAAATCGCTGAAGAATACAGCGATATCAAAAGCAAGGCTGACTTTTCTTAAACCAAGAAAAACCATATCAAAGATCTCCCCTATCTTGTCGGAGTTCTTTTTGTCTTTTCTTTTACCCTTCTCCCTTGCATTTTCTCTCTTTTTTTGCCAAAATAGAGGGGTAGAAAGAAGGTAGCATATGTCTAAATTACAACAAATCTTAACATATCTTGAATCAGAAAAACTAGACGTCGCTGTCGTATCTGACCCCGTCACAATCAATTACCTCACTGGCTTTTACAGTGATCCCCATGAACGCCAAATGTTCCTTTTTGTTCTAGCAAATCAGGAACCTCTCCTCTTTGTCCCAGCCCTTGAGGTTGAGCGTGCAAGCAGCACTGTTTCTTTCCCAGTTGTGGGCTATGTGGATTCTGAAAATCCATGGCAAAAAATGAAACATGCTCTTCCACAACTTGACTTCAAACGTGTCGCTGTTGAGTTTGACAATCTCATCTTGACCAAATATCATGGCTTGAAAATAGTCTTTGAAACTGCTGAGTTTGAAAACCTCACTCCCCGTATCCAACGCATGCGCCTCATCAAATCAGCTGACGAAGTGCAAAAAATGATGGTTGCAGGTCTCTATGCGGACAAGGCTGTAAAAGTTGGCTTTGACAATATTTCTCTTGATAAGACAGAGACAGATATCATCGCCCAAATTGACTTTGCCATGAAGCGTGAAGGTTATGAAATGAGCTTTGATACCATGGTCTTGACTGGTGATAATGCTGCAAATCCACACGGTATTCCAGCAGCTAACAAGGTTGAAAATGATGCTCTTCTCCTCTTTGACCTTGGTGTTCTAGTCAACGGCTATGCGTCAGATATGACTCGTACAGTCGCAGTCGGCAAACCTGACCAATTCAAGAAAGACATTTATAACTTGACTCTTGAAGCCCAACAAGCTGCTCTTGACTTTATCAAGCCAGGAGTGACTGCCCATGAAGTGGATCGCGCTGCTCGTGAGGTCATCGAAAAAGCTGGTTACGGCGAGTACTTCAACCACCGTCTCGGTCACGGTATCGGTATGGATGTCCATGAATTCCCATCTATCATGGAAGGAAACGACATGGTCATCGAAGAAGGCATGTGCTTCTCTGTTGAACCAGGTATCTATATCCCTGGTAAAGTCGGTGTCCGTATCGAAGACTGTGGTGTTGTTACCAAAGATGGCTTTGACCTCTTTACAAACACCAGCAAAGACTTGCTTTATTTTGATTAAAATTCTTCGAAAATCTTCCCACAATAAAACGCATAGTATCAAGGTTTTTCAACACCTGATACTATGCGTTTTTCTTATTTGAAAGACTTTTGACTCAGCCTCATTACTTAATCTTCTTGATACTTTGACTAAGGATAAATCCTACAATCATCCCTACCATATTTTGCATGAAATTTGGTAAAATTTCTGGTAGAGCTGCAGCCCAGCCATTCATCAATGTAGAGCCCAAGGCGTAACCCCCTACCATGGCAATCGTTGCTAAGATAAGGCCTAACCACTGAGTTTTTCCTTTAAATCCTGCGAAAAATCCCTGCAAGCCATGGTTGACCAAGCTAAAGAACATCCACTGAGGATAGCCTGATAAGAGGTCAATCAAGAAACCTGCTAGTCCTCCTACTACAGCCCCTTCACGACTACCAAAGTAGAAGGCCGTAAAGAAGACACCCGCATCTAAAAGAGTTAAAATGCCTGTCGGTGTTGGAATTTTTAAGAAATAACCTAGAACCACAGAGAGGGCGGTTAAGAGGGATACAAGGGCGATTTTAGTTGTTTTGGTTTGCTTCATATTGTCTTACTCCATACTGATCTGCTTGTGCAATAGAACGATAAACGAAATCCTTAGAGCTTTCTACTGCTGGTAAAAGTTCATCACCTTTAACCAAGTGACTGGCAATGCTAGAGGCAAAGGTACAACCTGCACCAGCATTTTGCCCTTGAATGACAGGATTTTCTAGGACTGTAAAGTTTTGTCCATCATAAAAGACATCTACAGCCTTGTCCTGACTAAGGCGATTGCCTCCCTTGATAATGACTGCTGGCGCTCCTAATTCATGCAATTTCTGCGCTGCAGCTTTCATGTCTTCCAAGGTTTTGATTTCCTGACCAGTCAATAATTCTGCTTCAGGAAGATTAGGCGTAATCACACTGACATAAGGGAAAAAGCGAATCAACTCTTGACAGAGTTCACTTACAGCTACGTCGTGTGTTTCCTTGCAGACCAAGACAGGGTCCAGAACCACAGGCACTCCTGGGCATTGCTTGATAAAGTCCAAGGCCTTCTCAGCCACACTGACAGTTGGTAGAAGACCAATCTTAATCCCCCCAAACTCCACATCACGCAAGCTATCTAATTCATGTTGAAAAATGGTATCGTCAGTTGGAAAGACTTCAAAGCCCTTTTCCGTCAAGGCTGTCAAACAAGTCACTGCTACAAAGCCATGCAAGCCGTTCAAGGTATAAGTAGCCAAATCAGCTGACAAACCACCACCACTAAAAATATCATTTCCAGAAAGTGCTAAAATACGATTATTCTTCATAACGAATCTCCTTTAAATACAAACCATTTGGTGCTGCAGTGGGACCTGCAAGCTGCCTGTCCTTTTTCTTCAAGATGAGGTCAATCTGCTCTACTGGCATGCGGTTATTGCCGATTTTAAGCAGTGTCCCCACCATATTGCGAATCTGCTTATACAAGAAACCATTTCCTGAAAAGGTAAAGGTCAAAAACTGGCCTGTCTCATCAACCCTAAGACTAGCTTCTGTGATGGTGCGAACCTTATCCTCTACACTAGTCCCAGAGGCTGTAAAGCCGGTGAAATCATGAGTGCCTTCTAATTTTTTGATAGCCTCCCGCATCCGTTCCACATCAAGCGGATAAGGAAAGTGGGTGGCATAGTGACGGCGCATAGGATTTTTGGGACGTCCTCTATCCACGATAAACTCATAGGTCTTGCTATGCTTGGCATAACGGCAATGAAAATCATCCGCCACAAGCTCAATCGAAATCACATCAATATCTTCAGGGGACTGAGTGTCTAGAGCAAAACGGAGCTTCTCCTCATCCATTTGATAAGGCAGGTTAAAATGAATAACCTGTCCCAGGGCATGAACCCCACTATCTGTCCTACCAGCACCGTGAACAGTAATGGCTTGCCCTTTATTTAACTTGGTCAAGGTTTTTTCAATTTCTTCCTGAACACTACGCGCATGAGGCTGGCGCTGAAAACCAGCAAAGGCGTAACCATCATAGGAAATAGTTGCTTTATATCTTGTCATAACTTCTATTTTATCAAGAAATTAGTCTGTAAACAAGGCCCTAAATCAAATAATGTCTGGGTACAAAAATCCAAAAAAGAAAAACTTAGGAAACCAATCCTAAGCTCTCTTTTGAAGTAGGTACATGACAAAGATAGAGGTTACAATTAACCAAGATCCTAAGATAGCAAAGACCAACATCCCATTGTGAGTTAATAAGCCAATTGCACCTAGAACGAATGGAGTCGTAAAGGCTCCGAAACTACAGCCTAAAACTGCAAATGAGGTTGCTTGATTGAGGAGTTTAGCTGGAATTCTTTCAGAGACAAGTTGAAAGACTGTCGTCAAGGCTACACTGTAGGCAAAGCCAGCCAGAATACTTCCTGCCACTACCACCCACAAGGATGGAGACAAGGCAATCACAATTTGCCCCAAGCCGAAGGTAATACCAGACCAGAGGAGCAGTTTCTCTTTAAATATTGAAATCAGGAAAGAAAAACTCACACCAGCCACAATCCCGATTAACTGCATGACACTAAGAACAAAACTAGATAACTGGGCATCTCCCAGTCCTCTTTCCACCATCAGACTTGGAATACGGATGGTAATAGCTGTATTGGTACAAACTACAACCGCCGCTTCAATAGCTAAGATAAAAATCAAGCCCTTCATTTCCCGAGTTAAGCGACTTGCTTCCTTCGTTTTTTTCTTGACTTCTTTCTTTTCTTTTCCATAAGGTACAAAGAGCAGATAAAGGATCAGAACTAAAAATCCAGCACTATAAGCTAAGAAAGTAGCTGTCCAACCAAAGGCCAACAATTGGCCGACTGCCAAGGTAATGAGAGAAGCCCCAACGACCTCTGCAGAACCGCGTAGCCCTAACATCTGAATTCTCGTTTTTCCTTGATAGCGTTCACTGATAATAGAAATGGCCTTGGCATTGATCATCCCAACACCTAAACCAAAAAGAATCCGTGTTCCAAAGACAAAAGGATAAGCTTGGTACCAAAAGGGAGCAGTTCCACTTAGTGATAAAATCAGCAATCCCAAACTGATCTGTAAGCGCTCAGGAAATATTTTTTCTAAGAAACCATTTAGTAATAACATAATCATGATTCCAAAGGAAGGCAAGCTCGCCAAGAGCTCAATTTGTTCCTTAGGATAACCTTGATAATAGTCAAACATGGCTGGCAGGGCACTCGAGATGGAAAAGGACGTAATCAAAACGAGGGAGAGAGCCAAAATACTGGCCCGTTCTAAAAATTGTTTCATGAAATCTCTTTCTATATTTCTCTTAATCTTCTACTTTTTTGATAGTCATCAAACAAGCAAGAAAAGAAGAAGCCT
The DNA here is from genome assembly GCF_001076775.1 of Streptococcus pseudopneumoniae. Taxonomy (GTDB): domain Bacteria; phylum Bacillota; class Bacilli; order Lactobacillales; family Streptococcaceae; genus Streptococcus; species Streptococcus pseudopneumoniae_G. Next base: position 20,591 of record NZ_JVGV01000033.1, on the reverse strand, counting down.
CTTTAGTGTACAGACTCCTTCTTAAACTCGAAAATGAATCCCTTGTGTCTTAGGATGATTTTCTCTTGATTTGCTTAATAAAGTAGAAGATAAATCCTGCCACCATATAAGCAACAAAGATAATCAGACACCACTTGAACACGACATCCCAACCCTTGTTCACATTCAAAAAGAAGTACGGGAAGGGACTGACCTTAGAATTAGGAACATCAAGTTTCAATACCAAGCCATTAAAAAGAGCAAAAATCATATACAGCAAGGGTAAAATCGTCCACACAATTGGGTCCCAAATCTTGTATTGACCCTGTTTGTCAAAAAAGAGGGTATCTGCTAAAAACCAGAGGGGAACGATATAGTGGCAAAGGAAATTTTCTAGAGTATAGAAATTAGTCGCAATAGGCGCTAAAAGGAAATGGTAAATCACACAGGTAATCATGATACTCATGGTGACCCCACCTTTTAAGCGCAAGAGACTTGGTCTTTGCCAGTTTTCACCTAAACGGCTCATAACCTTTAGGAGATAGAGCGTAAAAATCGCGACTAAAAGGTTGGACAGAACCGTATAATAGAGTAACATCCCAAATCCACCATGCTTGGCGATTTCAAGATAAACTCCCGTAAAAGCCGCTAGAAACAAGAAGATACGGCTATAAAATACAAGTTTATAGTGTTTTGACATGCTTAAATTTTCTTCACAAACTCTGATTTGAGTTTCATGGCACCGAAGCCATCGATTTTACAGTCGATATTGTGGTCGCCTTCTACGATGCGGATATTCTTCACGCGCGTCCCTTGTTTCAAATCTTTTGGCGCACCTTTTACTTTTAAGTCCTTGATGAGAGTTACTGTATCACCGTCAGCCAATTTATTCCCGTTGGCATCGATAGCAACAAGACCCTCTTCTACATCTGCAACTTCAGCAGGATTCCACTCATAAGCACACTCTGGGCAAACCAGTAGGGCACCGTCTTCGTAGACATACTCTGAGTTACATTTTGGGCAATTTGGTAGGTTGTTCATGGTTTCTCCTTATCATCATTCACTATTCTTTGAAAATCAAAATTTCTCGAACAGCAACTATTATACCTTAAAATCAGCATTTTGACAAATTTAGAAAAAACCGATATCAATCTATCGGCTTTTCTACATCTACATTCTTTTTTTAGCTTCTGCTTTGATTTTTTCAACTACTTCTTGAATGTTCAAGCCAGTTGTATCAAGGTAGACAGCATCCTCTGCTTGTTTGAGAGGCGAAGTCTCACGATGACTATCCTTGTAGTCACGCGCAGCAATTTCCTCTTTTAGGGTTTCAAGGTCTGTTTCAATCCCCTTGGCAATATTTTCCTTGTAACGGCGCTCTGCTCTTTCATCTACCGAAGCTACTAGGAAAATTTTCAATTCTGCTTGTGGCAATACAACAGTCCCAATATCGCGACCGTCCATGACAATCCCACCTTGCTGGGCAATCTCTTGTTGGAGAGAAACTAGTTTCTCTCGTACTTCAGGAATTGCTGCAATAGCTGAAACATGATTGGTCACTTCATTTTCACGAATAGGATGGGTGATATCCACATCTCCTACAAAGACAAGTTGTTCTCCAGTTTCTGAGCGTCCAAAACTGATTGGATGCTGGTCCAATAAGGCTAAAAGTTCTTCAACTTGTTCAACTCCTAATTGGTTCCTGAGAGCCATGTAGGTCGCTGCACGATACATAGCACCTGTATCTAGGTAGGTGAATCCAAAATCCTTGGCAATAATCTTTGCGACCGTACTCTTGCCACTTGAAGCAGGACCGTCAATAGCAATTTGAATCGTCTTCATTTATGACTCCTATCTAGTCTTAATCACATCTCCAGGATTAGCAAACCAAGATCCTGTAGCCATATGCCCAGGATTCAAAGCCTCTAACTGAGCAATCGAGATTCCTGCACGAGCGGCAATGGCTGCTTCTCCTTCTCCAGCCATAACTTTTGTAGTCCCTTCTGGATCATTTGGATGTTCTGAGCTACTAGATGACTCTTCTACCTTCTCCTCTGAACTAGAAGATGCCTGCTCTGAACTACTACTAGAAGTAGAAGAAACTTGCTCTACTTTTGTATCTGAATCGTGAAAATCTTTCAAGGCTGCTGTGCGATTACTCCCACCCGATGAAAGATAGATAAGAACAATAATCATCACAACTACAATCACAAAGAAAATACTTGCTAAAATAGTCAAGATACGATTAGCCAGCACTCCTCCACCTTGTTCTCTCTTACGACGTTCTGATCTTGTTTCTTCTTGATTCTCATAAATATCTTCTTGCCACGGTTCTTTTGCCATACCTTACTCCTTGTTTTTTTTTACTTTTCTTATTACAATATAAATATGAAAATCACACTTATACCTGAACGTTGCATTGCCTGTGGGCTTTGCCAAACTTATTCTGATTTATTTGATTACCACGATAATGGAATCGTGCGTTTTTACGATGACCCTGACCAACTAGAAAAAGAAATCTCTCCTAGTCAGGACGTCGTAGAAGCTGTTAGAAACTGTCCGACACGTGCCTTGATTAAAGATTAACTCTAATATCGACAGGAACGTTCCACTCCTTCTAGTTTAGCATATTTCCATGCAAAATTATAGTCTTTTCTCTTTATTTTTTTCTGTAAAATCAGGAAGGTCACTTTTTTCTTTGACGAGATAAAGTGGTCTTTTTTTAGTCTCTAGATAAATCTTACTTATATACTTGCCGAGAATCCCAATGGTCAAGAGTTGAATCCCACCAAGGAAGAGAATAACAGCCATCAGAGAGGTCCAACCTGATGTCGGATTGCCCAAAATGAGAGTCCGTACCACAACAAAAAAGGTCATAAGCAGAGAAATAAAACAAGATAGGAGACCTGCCACAAAGGCTATAATCAAGGGAAAATCTGAAAAGTTAACAATCCCTTCAATAGAGTAGAAAAAGAGTTGCCTAAAACTCCAACTGGTCTTGCCAGCCTGCCTTTCGACATTTGGATAGTCCAGATAGTGAGTTTTAAAGCCGACCCAGGCAAAGAGCCCCTTTGAAAAACGATTGGACTCAGTCAAGCTTAAAATGGAATCTACTACAGATCTTCTCATCATGCGAAAATCACGGACACCTGACGGCAGGGCTACTGGACTAATTTTTTTCATGAAGCCGTAAAATAGATCAGCACAAAAACTGCGAAAGAAGGGTTCTCCCTCCCGACTAGTTCTCCGTGTTCCTACACAGTCTAAATCTGCATTCTGGTCTAGTAAGGTTTTCATCTCAAGCAACATACCAGGAGGATCCTGGAGGTCTGCATCCATCACCACCACCAAATCCCCTGTCGCATATTGCAAGCCTGCATAGAGGGCTGCTTCTTTGCCAAAATTTCGCGAGAAAGAAATATAATGAACTGCCGGATTTTGCTCCCGATAGGTCTTTAAGAGTTCCAAAGTCCCATCACTTGAGCCATCGTCGACAAAGACATACTCGATTTCTGTTTCCAAATCTGGAAGTAAAGCTTCCAAAGCCTGATAAAAAAGAGGAAGTACTTCCTCTTCGTTTAAACAGGGGACAATGATTGATATCACCATCTTAGTCTTCAAATCCATTTGGATGCTTGCTTTGCCAACGCCATGCGTCTTCACACATTTGGGTGATGCCTAATTCTGCTTCCCAGCCCAGTTCTGCTTTGGCTTTTGCAGGATCTGAATAGCAGGCTGCGATATCCCCTGGGCGACGGTCTACGATGCGGTAAGGAATTGGACGTCCCACCGCTTTTTCCATATTTTGGATAATTTCAAGAACTGAGTAGCCTTTACCTGTTCCAAGGTTATAAACGTTTAGGCCTGAACCTTTTTGGATTTTTTTCAGAGCTGCGACGTGACCTTTAGCCAAATCGACAACGTGGATATAGTCACGAACACCAGTTCCGTCTTCCGTATCGTAATCGTCTCCAAATACTTGCACTTGCTCTAATTTCCCAACGGCTACTTGAGTCACATATGGCAAAAGGTTATTTGGAATACCATTTGGATTTTCTCCTAAATCACCACTCTCATGGGCTCCGATTGGGTTGAAATAACGAAGTAAAACCACATTCCATTCTGAGTCTGCCTTGTAGATATCTGTCAAAATTTCCTCAAGCATAAGCTTAGTGCGGCCATATGGATTGGTCACTGAAAGTGGGAAATCTTCCAAGATTGGCACTGTATGAGGATCTCCGTAAACTGTCGCAGAAGAACTGAAAATGATGTTTTTACAGTTGTTTTCTTCCATGACCTTCAAGAGACTAACAGTTCCAGCGATATTGTTGTCATAGTAGGCAAGAGGAATACGGGTAGATTCACCGACAGCCTTCAAGCCAGCAAAGTGAATGACCCCTGTTGGTTCTTCTTGTTTGAAAATGTCACGAAGAGTATCTGTATCACGAATATCTACCTCATAGAAAGGCACTTCAACTCCTGTAATTCTCTCAACAACTTCTAAACTTTTTCTATTACTATTCACAAGGTTATCCACCACAACAACCTGATGACCTGCTTGGATTAACTCAATAACAGTGTGGGTTCCAATAAAACCTGCTCCACCCGTTACCAAAATCTTTTCTTGCATCTTTTTTCCTCGATTCTCGGATTATTTTTTCTTATTTTACCATTTTTGATAGGGAATGTCATTTGCCATCCTAGAGGGGAGGCTAAAATTTAAGTAAAATTCCTATACTTTTCGAAAATCTCTTCAAACCACGTCAACGTCGCCTTGCCGTGGGTATGATTACTGACTTCGTCAGTTCGATCCACAACCTCAAAACAGTGTTTTGAGCTGACTTCGTCAGTTCTATCCACAACCTCAAAGCAGTGCTTTAATCAGCCCGCGGCTAGTTTCCTAGTTTGTTCTTTGATTTTCATTGAGTATTATTCGCTTTTTACTTGTTTGACATAGTTTTCAATTGGGTAGTTTAGAGGGTCCAAGGTCAACTCCTTGTCTTGGATCAGTTGGGCTAGGTGGTAACCAATGATAGGACCAGTTGTGAGGCCTGATGAACCAAGTCCACTAGCAGCATAGATACCTGCTAATTCTGGCACCTGCCCAAAGAAAGGAGAGAAATCGCTGGTATAGGCACGGATTCCCACTCGTTCACTTCTGGAAGTTGCTTCCGATAAAGCAGGATAGTGAGGCAAGGCTGCCTCCTCCATTTGTTTGAGCAAGGTTTTATCTACCGTCAAATCAAATCCCATGTCATTTTCGTGGGTAGCACCCAAGGACAATTTCCCACCTGCAAAAGGAATCAAATCCCACTCCCCTTCTGGCATAACAACAGGGTAAGCTTCCATGTCTTGGGCAAGTTGATAATCTCGGAGTTGCCCCTTTTGGGGACGAACATCTACTTCATAACCTAAAGGCTCTAACAGGTGTCCCAACCAAGCTCCCGTCGCCAAAATAACTTGATCAAACACCTCTTCGCCAATCTGGTAGCCTGATGCTAAAGGTGTCAGAATTACTTTTTCTTTGACCAGCTTGACCTGACTGGCTTCTAGTAAACGAGTCACTAAGAGTTGACCATCTACTCTCGCTCCACCAGAAGCATAGAGCAAGCGATCAAATCCCTGCAAGCCAGGGAATAATTCATTAGCTGATGCTGGGTCCAGAATGGCTAATTGCCCTATCAAGGGAGATTCTTCTCTGCGCTGGAGGGCTAGTTGATAGAGTTCTTCCAACTTAGTTTCATCCTTTTTCAGGATAAAGACTCCCGAACGTTGGTAAAAGTCGATTTCTTGCCCTGACTTTTCTAAATCAGCCAACAAGTCCACATAAAAATCAGCCCCCAAGCGCGCCATCTTGTACCAGGCCTTATTACGGCGTTTGGAAAACCAAGGACTGATAATTCCTGCTGCGGCCTTGGTAGCCTGACCTTGTCCATGGTCAAAGACGGTTACTTCTAGGTCACTTTCTTTCGAGAGGTAGTAGGCTGCTGTTGCTCCCACAATTCCTGCTCCGATAATAGCAACTTTTTTCATTGTTTTCACTTTCTAACTAGATATGGTGGAAAGGATTGGTCGATGCTTGACTAGGTACAATATCGATTGTCCAGCCCTTTTCTCCTTTCCATTGATTAAGAAGCTCTGCAATTTTTTCCACAAAAAGCACTTCAATATAATGACCTGGGTCCAATGCTAGCAAACCATCAGACAGCATATCCTGAGCAGTGTGGTAGTAAATATCACCAGTGATATAGACATCCGCTCCTTTAGCTAAAGCATCCTTATAGAAAGACTGCCCGCTCCCACCACAGATGGCCACTCTTGAAATAGGCTTCTGTATATCAGTCTCTTGATAATGCACCAATCGAAGACTATCTAAACCAAAGACTTTCTTGACATGTTGGGCTAATTCTCCAAAGGTCTGAGGCTGAATATTTCCAATACGTCCAATCCCACGTTCAGGGCCTGTTTCCTGCAGATAAGTCGTTTCCTCGATACCTAGCATCTGACAGAACCAGTCATTAAGGCCATTTTCAACGATGTCAATATTGGTATGGCTGACATAAACTGCAATGTCATGCTTGATGAGATCAATGTAAATCTGATTTTGCGGACGGCTAGCTACCAAATCCTTGATGGGACGGAAAATCGGCGCGTGCTTGACAATAATCAAGTCCACACCCTTTTCAATGGCTTCAGCCACCGTTTCTTCACGAATATCCAGAGCTACCATGACCCTTTGGATATCCTTGTCTAAAGTGCCAATTTGCAGACCACGACTGTCTCCCTCCATTGAAAATTCCTGAGGGCAAAAGGCTTCATACGCGTTAATCACTTCACTTGCTAACATGGGGCACCTCCTTGATGGCTTGAATTTTATCTACAAGAACTTGACGTTCCTCCAGATTTTTTTCTGGAATTTGGTTAAGGGCAAATTCTAGCTTAGCTGCTTCTTTTTGCCATTTTTGGACAAAGACTGGGCTGATTTCTTTGGACAAGAAGGGACCAAAGCGAACATCACTGGCTGATAGCCTCATTTGTCCAGCTTCCACCACCAAAATCTCGTAAAACTTACCAGCTTCTTCTAGAATGCTTTCAGCTACAATCTGAAAACTGTTCTCTTGTAACCAGATACGCAAATCATCTTCACGATTATTGGGCTGGAGGATCAATCGTTCTACATTAGCTAACTTGTCCAAGCCTTCTTCTAAAATCCTAGCAATCAAACGACCACCCATACCAGCAATGGTAATGACAGACACTTGGTCTGCCTCTTCAAAGGCTGCCAAGCCATTTGCTAAACGAACCTGGATTTTCTCCTTTAGGCCGTTAGCCTCAACATTTTTGACCGCAGACTGATAGGGACCTTCCACCACCTCACCCGCAATAGCACTTTTGATTTGTCCTCTTTCGACCAACTCGATAGGCAGATAAGCATGGTCACTTCCCACATCTAGTAAAATGGCTCCCTGTGGCACAAAGGAAGCCACCAATTCTAATCTCTTTGAAATCATCTTCTCTCACTTTCCAAAACTCTATTACCTCTTATTATACCACATTTCAGCTGGCAATCTTGTACCTAAAAAGACCGCAATCCACAGATTGCAGCCTTTCTTTATTTTCTGGCTTGATAGCGACTAGTCAGGATGAAAATCACGGTAAAGACCAACATCATGACACCATAAACAGGTAATGTTTGTCCTGTTAAGGTTGAAATTTCAAGCAGTTTTTGAATTCTTGGGAAGAGAGCTGTGGCTAGGAAGCCTCCTACTGACCAAACAATCAAGAGGACACGCCATAGGGTAAATGGCATGCAGGCTCTAAATACGGATAAGAAACCAATTGACCCCAAGAGATAATAGAGTAGAGTTGAGATTTCTAACTCAGACCAACCTTGGCTACTTCCGAATATTTTCACAAACAGGACGCTGAAGACGACCATGAGAGCACTTGGTAGGGCACGAAGCATAGATCTTCTGAGGAAGTTTGGCTCGACAGGTTTGATATTTCGCTCAAAAGTCAGAACGAATGGTGGGAAACCTTCCACGAACTGGTCAATCATAGTAATCTGGATTGGAATGAAGGGAAAAATCAAAATCCACTCAGTTCGACCTAGTAAAGCACTGGCAATACAGATGACCGCTAATAGGAAAGAATAGATGGTCTTTATCAAGAAAATCGGGGCGATGTGGGCAATGTTATTGACCACACGACGACCTTCAAAGAGAATCTCAGGAACATCATTAAAGTCTGAGTTCAAGAGAACCAGATTGGCAATCTGACGTGTTGCCGGGTCTCCTTCCGCCATTACGATAGAGCAATCCGCCTCACGAAGAGCCAAGATATCATTAACACCGTCCCCTGTCATAGCTGTTGTATGCCCCGCTTTTTTCAGTGTTTGGATAATGAGTTTCTTTTGATGAGGGGAAACACGTCCGAAAATAGCTGTCTCCTCAGCCATAGCAATCAATTCCTCATCCGTGATTTTTGAGCAATCTACATAGCTCTGATAGTCTACAAAACCTGCTTTTTGGGCAATACTTGAAACAGTGACTGGATTATCACCAGAGATAATCTTGAGGCCCACTTCCTGAGAACGGAGATAGTCCAGCGTCTCTGCTGCTCCCTCTCGAATCGGGTCCAAGATTTCCAGCAAGGCTAGAGCCTGAATATCAGATGGTTTTTGTGGTTTGTGATGGTCTAATTTCTCCTGACTGAGAGCCAAGACCAAGACACGTGACCCTCTCTCCAAGGCCTCTCTGGCTTCTGGGACCTCAGAATCCAGCAACATCTCAGGCGCCCCTAAGAAAACTGTTCCCAAACCTTCTAACTCCATGGCTCCCCACTTGCGGTCGCTTGAGAAAGGAAGATTAGAGATCATAGGGTAGGCTACCTGACCTTGGAAACGTTGGCGAATAGCTTGGGCTGTTGGATTCTTATCCTCACTATAGGCCATATAACTAGTCAAAATGCTGGCAATAGCCTCATCACCATAAGTTTCCGTCAGCGGAATAACAGCCTCCACCTGCATCTTTCCTTGGGTGATGGTGCCCGTCTTGTCCAGACAGAGCATATCCACGCGCGCCAAGGTCTCAACAGAATACATCTCCTGCACCAAGACCTTTTTCAAGCCCAGTTTGATCACTGCAGTCAAGAGAGAAGTAATGGTCAAAAGGGCAATTCCCTTGGGCAACATTCCCAAAAGGGCTGTCGACGAATTTACAACGGATGACTTGAGAGGCAGGCCTTTTAAAAGTAAGGCTTCTAGCAAGAGAGCCAGACCAAAGGGAATGATAATCTTCCCAGTAAAACCAGCTAACCTGTCCAACGATTTCATGATACGGGAGTTGATGGGTTTCACTGTCTTGGCTTCCAGCATGAGTTTGGCAGCATAGTTGTCAGCCCCGACATGGTGAACTTGAGCCAAAACTGACCCACTGGCTAAGAAACTTCCTGACAAAAGCAAGGCGTCAACTTCCTTTTGCACCAAATCACTTTCCCCCGTCAACATGGCTTCATTGACTTCCGCAAATCCTTCCAGAACCAAGGCATCACTGGGAATCTGCTCCCCAGCAGACAAACGAATGACGTCTCCTAGCACCAATTCTTCAGGATTGAGGGCAACTTCCTGTCCATCACGAATGGTTTTGACCTTTTCCTTGGTCATGAGATTGAGCTTATCTACCATGTGTTTAGCCCGCAGCTCGGTCACAATACCAGAAAAGGCGTTAAAGCAGATAACAGCAAAGAAGACCAGATTGCTCCAAGCCTGCACAAAGGCAAGGGCCAAAGCAATGACAAAGTTCAAAGCGTTAAAAAGAGTAAAGACATTTCGTTTGATGATTTGCCAAGTGCTGGTACTGGTCGAAGCAGTAAAATCATTGACCAAGCCCTTAGCCTGTCTTTCCTTGACTTCTCTTTGGGTTAATCCCATAATCTTATTTTTATCCATAAATTCTATCATATCATTTTTTCTAAAAGAATTCTAATCTCATCCCAAATATGGACCTAGTCAAGGGAAAAGTTTGCCAGCCCTCCTTTGATAAGGTATAATAATAACAAGAAAATAATCGAAGGAGATCGTATGTTTTATACTTATTTACGTGGATTGGTTGTCTTGCTCTTATGGTCCATCAATGGCAATGCCCACTATCATAATACTGATAAAATTCCTAATCAAGATGAAAATTATATTTTAGTTGCGCCTCACCGTACCTGGTGGGATCCTGTTTACATGGCCTTTGCGACCAAGCCAAAACAATTTATCTTTATGGCAAAAAAAGAACTCTTTAACAACCGTATCTTTGGTTGGTGGATTCGTATGTGTGGTGCCTTTCCTATCGACCGTGAAAATCCTAGCGCCTCAGCCATCAAATATCCTATCAATGTTCTCAAAAAAAGTGACCGCTCTCTCATCATGTTTCCAAGTGGGAGCCGTCACTCAAACGATGTCAAGGGAGGCGTAGCTCTGATTGCCAAGATGGCCAAGGTTCGTATCATGCCTGTTACCTATACAGGTCCCATGACTTTAAAAGGCTTGGTTAGCCGTGAGCGTGTTGATATGAACTTTGGAAATCCAATAGATATCTCAGATATCAAAAAAATGAATGATGAAGGCATCGAAATGGTTGCAGACCGTATCCAAACAGAATTCCAACGTCTGGACCAAGAAACTAAACAATGGCACAACGATAAAAAACCGAACCCACTCTGGTGGTTTATCCGCATCCCTGCCCTCATCCTTGCCATTATCCTTGCTATCTTAACCATCATCTTTAGCTTTATCGCAAGCTTCGTCTGGAATCCAGATAAGAAGAGAGAGGCTCTTGGTTAAAAAATACAACAATCCCTTGGCAAAAGCCAAGGGATAATTCTTTTATTTGATTTTCCATTTTTGGGCCAACCAGCTAGAAAAGGTTAGAAATCGCTCAGCCACTTGTTCATGGTGCCCATAAGGATCAAAGACAAACTGACCTTTCGGATAGCGTTTTTGAAGATCGGTATGGATCTGTTCAGCATAGGCTGGTGCTTGAGCCAAGCGATTAATATGGTGTGCTCCTTCTGTTTGACCATTCTGTAAATACAGCAAACAATCCAAATTTTTCACATTCTCATCCTTGCAGTAAGTCACAAAATCAGGATACCAAAAGGAACCGCAGATCGAAAAGACACAGGAAACCTTGTCAAAGCTGAAAAGACTGTAGACTGCCACCAAACCACCTAGTGAATAACCTCCATAAGCAAGGCGAGTTTCGTCCAGACGATAAAGCGACTGCAACTTATCTAAAAAACCTCCAAATAAATGTTCATGATAGGCATTTGCCTGACCGCCAAAATCTGGAGCCCCATCTCTCAGAGCAGCTGCTTTCCAAGGAGTGTAGTCATCTAGGCGATTTTTAGAGGTCAAGCCCACTAAAATCACAGATTCTGAAAGGGACGATAGGAAGTCCAAGTTTCCATCATTCAAGAGAATCGCTGGATAGATTTGATTGGAATCATAGGTCGAAGGAAGACTGACCTTGACTTGGATTCCTTCCCAATCAAACTCATTATTTATTGATAAAGTCATTGATTTTCTCAAGGGAATCAATCACTGCTGGACCGTAATCCATCAACTCATCGTAAGATATAGTCATGATTTTTTGATTCTTAATAGCAGGAACACCTTCCAAAACAGCATTTGCCTTCATCAACTCTACTGCTTTTTCATCCAATTTTTTATTGCGATCGCTGGTTACATAGATAATCAATTCAGGATCCATTGACACGAGATTTTCCAAGGTCAAGCCTGATGTTCCCGTTGCAACATTTGTATAACCAAGTTGGTTCAGCAAACTTTCTTGTAAAGCAGACTTGTAGGCACCGAAGGTTTGATCATTATAAGCAACCATAATCAAAGCCTTTTTCTTTTCACCTTGGCTTGCTGGATTTGCTTTCTTAACAGCGTCAATTTTAGTTTGTAATTGGGCTGCGTATTCATTGGCCTTGTTCTGAACATTAAAAATCATTCCAAGATTTTTGACATCTTCTACGATATTCCCCAAATCTTGCTGAATCGTTGAGAGAGAAGCTTTTTGCGTATAAACTGGGATTTTATTTTCATTCCAAGTGCTAACTGTCCCCAAGGATTTTTCAGAAAACATCATGTTTCGCCCCATCACAGCGTCTGGCTCATAAGAAAGAACTGTTTCTTGTGAGACTGTTTTTTTATCTCCAATTTGAGGAATCGTCGCAATCGCGTCCTTATATTTATCTGTTACAGCATTGTCAGGGTTGAGCATGCCAGCAAGTTTATCCTTCAACCCCAACTCCAATAAGATTTCAGTAGTTGAAAGATTGTTGGTGATCACTTTTTCAGGTGCCTTGTCAAAAACTTGTTCAACTTCAGTTCCTTTTGCATCATAGGTTTTGACCGTTAGCGGATAAGTCGTCTCTGTACTGGCCTTTTGACTTGTTTCTGCGCTTGATTGTGTCGTAGCTTTTTCTGTAGTAGTGTTGCCACAAGCTGCCATGGTTAGGGTAGCTACTGTTACCAGTAAAATACTGAGTGTTTTTTTCATCTTGTTTTCCTTTTCATTCTTATAAATAGTGAATCATAGCTTGCTGATCCTCGGTCCAAGTCACCTGACTTTGAACTCCGTATACAGTTTGCAATGACTCAGGGGTGATGGTCTCCTTTGGAGTCCCTTGGTAAAGGATTTCTCCCTCTTTCATCAGATAGAGATAATCCGAATAGCGACAAGCAAGTTGAATATCATGTAGGACAGCTAGAACATTGACCTTGAGATTCTTCACAATGGCCAATAAGTCTAGCTGATACCTGATATCCAGGTGATTGGTTGGTTCGTCCAGGAGCAAGAGAGTCGGTTCTTGCGCCAAGGCTCGGGCTAACAAAACTCGCTGTTTCTCTCCCCCTGACAGAGACGAATAGAGACGAGTTTTCTTCTCGAGCATATCCACCTTAACGAGGGCATCTTGAACGAGGGCATAATCCCTTTCCCTTTCCTTCTGTAAAAAAGAGAGGTGAGGAGTTCTTCCCAGCAAGACGATTTCTTCAACTGTACAATCAAACTGCAGCTGGTTAAACTGAGTTACAACTGCCATTTGCTTGGCTGTTTCTTTGAGTGTCCATTGTTCCAGAGGCTTTCCATCTAGGCTTATCAAGCCTTTGTCCACCTTTTCCTGACGATAGAGGAGTTTAAGTAGACTGGTTTTTCCACTTCCATTTGGTCCTAGTATCGTGTGAAATTGATGCCCCTCAACCTTAAGAGAGACTCCTTTGAGGATTTTTTTCTCTCCTAGTCCAAAATGGATATCCTGACAAATCAAATCCATATCAGACCCTCACCTCCCTTCGCCTACCTCCAACAATGTAGATAAAGAAGGGAGCACCTACCAAGGCTGTGAAAATACCAATAGGAAGCTCTGCGTTTGGAATGATGATGCGAGAGAGTACATCTGCCCAGATGACAAAGAGGGCACCTAGCAAGGTTGCAACAGGAAAAAGCCTCTTGTAATTCGTTCCTACTAATCCTCGAGCTAAATGTGGAGTAATCAGACCGACAAATCCAATAATCCCACAGGTTGCCACTAAGACTGCTGTCAGCACAGCCACCATGGTCACATAAAGATACCAATAAAAGCGTAAGGGAATCCCCAAAGTTAAAGCAGCCTCATCTCCCATCATCATCGCATTGAAAACACGATACTGAGTAGAGAAAAATAGAAAGGCTATTCCTACTACTATAGTTGGCAGGACCAAGTCTGCCCAGGAAGTCCCAGCGAGCGAGCCCATGGTCCAAAACTTAATGGTCATCACACTGTCCGCATTAGCGCCGACTGAGATAATAAAGTTTGAAAAAGCCAGAAAGAGAGCGTTGACCACCGTTCCTGATAAGATCAGACTAGAAGTCGTCATCCTTCCCTGCATAGAGGCAATGATGAGGACAGCAATTGTTGCCAAAATAGCCCCAAGAAAAGCTCCAAGGCTAATCATCACTTTTAAACCAAGAATGATGCTCAAGGTTGCTCCTAGAGTTGCACCCGCAGAGATGCCTAAGACATAGGGCTCAGCGATGGGATTGTTTACCGTGGACTGCATCACACTACCACACATAGAAAGGCCTGCTCCTACTATCAGACCTAACAATACTCGAGGGAATCTCATGTTCCATACAATGGCAAGAGTAGACTTGGAAACCTCTCCTATCTCAAGAGGAAATCCCAGCCTGCTCAAAATAATCCGATAGGTATCTCCTAGATCAATCGCAACAGATCCCATTGAAACTGCTAGAAAGAGAGAAATCCCTAAAATACCTAGCAAAACAACTAAAAGTAGCACAAATTGCTGGTCTTGTCGGCTTCCAGAAAATTTGGAAAGCATGCAAACCTCCTTTGATAGAATCTTAAAAATTTAGAAAATTCTCATGAAAAGTATACCATATTTTCAACAATGGAACAAGATGAGAAAAATAAATATAGTTAGTCTTACAGTGCTAATAATCGTAACCGAAGATTATACTTGAGTATATCGAGGTAAGGTGCCAACGCAAAAAGCCCTCTGAAGTCAGAGAGCTAATTTGAGATTAGGATAAAATCCTAGTGAAACAAAAAAATCTACACGATCAGAAAAGTCTCTATCGTGCCATTCTCATACATGATGTATAGTCCAAGTAGAATGAATACTAAGGGCACAATGATTCGCTCGTATTTTTCAATTGTCTCGAATATTAACGGAATAGAGGATAACACCCGACTAATCTCGCATAAGATAATTATGCCGATTACAAACACAAGCAACGCCACGAGGGTCTGTGACCAATCTAACGAAGCAAAATAAGGTATATAGATACCTAAATTATCTCCGCCAGACGCAATTGTTAGCAATGTAACTGTCCAAAACAGTTGATTTGCCTTGCTTTGTTCTAATCTTTCAATAATTTCTTCCTCTTCTTCCTCTTCTTCCTCACCTTCTCCAACAATTGCAAAGCAAATCCCTAAATAGATAGGGATTAAACCAAGCAATCCAACCATCCATTCTTCAGGCACAAAATTAACGACATAAGCAGCAACTAAACTCGCCCCTACAAGTAAGCCTGTGCCTAGATATTGCCCCGCATAAATATGCCATTTTTGTTTATTCTGTGATAGCTGTGCAAATAAAATAAATAAAATAAAATAATTAAATAATCGATACTGGTGGAAATATAAACACCAATAGCAGATATGATTGTCTGTCCCATAAAAAACCTCCTGTATTAGTCAGTAATAAATCAGCAGATTTTAGGAGAGCACAGACACATTAATTTAGCTATCGCTAGTGGGTAATGTCGAACATAGGAAAGCATTTTACTCCTCCTCAAAACGTAGTTACAAAGTAATTTCTAACTGGAATTCGGTGACTACTTCCATGTAAAGTATAACATACTATACTTTACTTCGTAAAGTGTGGGCTCTCCGAGGGGGATTGCAGACAGCTACTCGGCTTTTCAAGCCGAGTAGCTACGCACCTTTATGGTGTAATTAGCTGATACCATTTGAGGTTTTTGTAGTCTCCAAAATTGTGACCGATAAAACAAACACCCTTTGTGGGCAATCTTTATCGAGGTTTTTGTAGTCTCCAAAATTGTGACCGATAAAACAAATTAGTTGCTCTTGAAATGGAACGGTGCGTTTTTGTAGTCTCCAAAATTGTGACCGATAAAACTTTATAACCAGCATATTTCCCCATATTTCAGTTTTTGTAGTCTCCAAAATTGTGACCGATAAAACTCTAGACGCAGAATTAACATGAATACATAGGTTTTTGTAGTCTCCAAAATTGTGACCGATAAAACCTCAATAAAAGAGCCCTCTGAAAATCAGAGAGCTAGTTTGAGATTGAGATAAAATCCATACAAAAAAGCTACCCAATTTAGAGTAGCTTCATTATCAAGATATGCTCAATTGAACACGGCCTAAGCACTTGGCAAAAAAGATAAAATCTCCTAGAAACTGAAGTTTCTTCGTCAATTTTCCTATTTTTGCTTTGTGCTTTTGACGGCCTTTGTATCTTGAATTAGCGACGAAGTCCTAGAGAGTTGATCAACTCACGGTAACGGTTAACGTCGTTTTTACGCAAGTATGCAAGCAAGTTACGACGGCGACCGATTTTTTTCATCAATCCACGGTAAGTAGCGTGGTCTTTTTTGTGTTGTTTGATGTGTTCGTTAAGGTGGTTGATTTCCCAAGTAAGGACAGCAACTTGAACCTCTACTGAACCTGTATCACCTTCGTGACGTGCATATTGTGCGATGATTTCATTTTTTTTCTCTTTTGAGATTGCCATGATGTTTCTCCTTTTTATTTGGCTTCATCCGAGTGACAGGTTGGCATGCCTGTAACCAAGAAGAAGTTATTTGTCTTTACGACAATCCCTATTCTACCAATAACTAACTTCTTTGTCAACAGATTTACTTTCTTGTTTTAAACATGCTATAATAATCATAGCAAGAGATTTAAGTTATCTGTTTTTTTAAAACGAGGTGATTATCATGCGTAGATTCTATTTCCATCTCCCCTACTATCTGGTCATATCCTTCTTTTATTGGCCACTTTATGAGTTGTTCTTGCTAGTTGTTTCTGACCCCCTTACACTCAAGGGACTCTATATAAACAATCTTCTCTTCTTTACACCTCTGGTAATCTTGATTATATCGCTACTCTATAGCTACCGTTTCCGTTTCTCACTTTGGTGGTTAATTGGTAACGGACTGCTCTTTTGCTTTACTATCATAACCTTTGGTGAATTTATCTGGTTTTACTTTTTAGCCTATGAAATCTTTGCTCTGGTGGGCATGGCTTCCGGTATTGGCATCAAGCATATTCTACAAAAAATGAAAAACAAAAAACTTTCACAAAATCCTTGAAAAATCTCACAATCATGCTATAATAATCCATAGAGACAAGTCACTTAGTCCCTTTCTACTAGAGAGTGCGTGGTTGCTGGAAACGCATAGAGAGCCTAAACTGATACTACTCTTGAGTTTTTTATGAAAACATAAAACGGTGGCCACGTTAGAGCCAATCAGAGGTGTCCCTCTTTTTTGAGGAACATAAATGAAGGTGGAACCACGTTGCGACGTCCTTTTGAGGATGTCGCTTTTTGTTTTTCTAGCTTTCACAATTCTCTATCCCTGTTTTCAGAATAGGGTTAACACATTCGTCAATAATATAAGTAAGGAGAACATCATGATTAACATTACTTTCCCAGATGGCGCTGTTCGTGAATTCGAATCTGGCGTTACTACTTTTGAAATTGCCCAATCTATCAGCAATTCCCTAGCTAAAAAAGCCTTGGCTGGTAAATTCAACGGCAAACTCATCGACACTACTCGTGCTATCACTGAAGATGGAAGCATCGAAATTGTGACACCTGATCACGAAGATGCCCTTCCAATCTTGCGTCACTCAGCTGCTCACTTGTTCGCCCAAGCAGCTCGTCGTCTTTTCCCAGACATTCACTTGGGAGTTGGTCCAGCCATCGAAGATGGTTTCTACTACGATACTGACAACACAGCTGGTCAAATCTCTAACGAAGACCTTCCTCGTATCGAAGAAGAAATGCAAAAAATCGTCAAAGAAAACTTCCCATCAATTCGTGAAGAAGTGACTAAAGACGAGGCACGTGAAATCTTCAAGAACGACCCTTACAAGTTGGAATTGATTGAAGAACACTCAGAAGACGAAGGTGGTTTGACTATCTATCGTCAAGGTGAGTATGTAGACCTTTGCCGTGGCCCACACGTCCCTTCAACAGGCCGCATCCAAATCTTCCACCTTCTCCATGTAGCAGGTGCTTACTGGCGTGGAAATAGCGACAACGCTATGATGCAACGTATCTACGGTACAGCTTGGTTCGACAAGAAAGACTTGAAAAACTACCTCCAAATGCGTGAAGAAGCTAAGGAACGTGACCACCGTAAACTTGGTAAAGAGCTTGATCTCTTCATGATTTCTCAAGAGGTTGGTCAAGGACTTCCATTCTGGTTGCCAAATGGTGCGACTATTCGTCGTGAGTTGGAACGCTATATCGTTGACAAGGAGTTGGCTTCAGGCTACCAACACGTTTACACTCCACCACTTGCTTCTGTTGAACTTTACAAGACTTCTGGTCACTGGGATCATTACCAAGAAGACATGTTCCCAACTATGGACATGGGGGACGGGGAAGAATTTGTCCTTCGTCCAATGAACTGTCCGCACCACATCCAAGTCTTCAAACACCATGTTCACTCTTACCGTGAATTGCCAATCCGTATCGCTGAAATCGGTATGATGCACCGTTATGAAAAATCAGGTGCCCTTACTGGTCTTCAACGTGTACGTGAAATGTCTCTTAACGACGGTCACCTTTTCGTTACTCCAGAACAAATCCAAGAAGAATTCCAGCGTGCCCTTCAGTTGATTATCGATGTTTATGAAGATTTCAACTTGACTGAATACCGCTTCCGCCTCTCTCTTCGTGACCCTCAAGATACTCACAAGTACTTTGATAACGATGAGATGTGGGAAAATGCTCAAACCATGCTTCGTGCAGCCCTTGATGAAATGGGCGTGGACTACTTTGAAGCCGAAGGTGAAGCAGCCTTCTACGGACCAAAATTGGATATTCAAGTTAAGACCGCTCTTGGAAAAGAAGAAACTCTTTCTACTATCCAACTTGACTTCTTGCTTCCAGAACGCTTCGACCTTAAATATATCGGAGCTGATGGTGAAGAGCACCGTCCAGTTATGATCCACCGTGGAGTTATCTCAACTATGGAACGCTTCACAGCTATCTTGATTGAGAACTACAAGGGTGCCTTCCCAACATGGCTAGCACCTCACCAAGTAACTCTCATCCCAGTATCTAACGAAAAACACGTGGACTACGCATGGGAAGTAGCTAAAAAACTCCGTGACCGTGGTGTCCGTGCAGATGTAGATGAGCGCAATGAAAAAATGCAGTTCAAGATCCGTGCGTCACAAACAAGCAAGATTCCTTACCAATTGATCGTTGGGGACAAGGAAATGGAAGACGGAACTGTTAACGTTCGTCGCTATGGCCAAAAAGAAACACAAACTGTCTCAGTTAATGACTTTGTTCAAGCTATCCTAGCTGATATCGCCAACAAATCACGCGTTGAGAAATAAGAGATAAAATCCTAGCTACCTAAAAAGCAACAACTATTTTGTACTGACCCCAAAAAGTTAGACAATTAATTTATCCGAAGGATTTAGTTCTGTATTGCACAGGACTGAGTCCTTTTAGTTTTACCTTAATTCGTTTATTGTTGTAGTAATCAATATAGTCTACAATGGCTTGTTCCAATTGGTTGAGCGACTCAAATGACTTCTCATAACCATAAAACATCTCCGATTTCAGAATACCAAAGAAAGATTCCATCATGCCGTTGTCTGGGCTGTTACCTTTACGTGACATGGATGCTTGAATTCCCTTACCCTCTAGAAACTGATGATAAGAATCGTGTTGATATTGCCAGCCTTGGTCACTATGGAGAATCGTATTCTCGTAGCGCTTCTCTGTGAATGCTTGTTCCAACATTGTTTTTACTTGTTCTAAGTTGGGTGAAGTTGAAAGATTATAGGCGATAATTTCGCTATTAAAGCCATCTAAAACTGGTGATAAGTAAAGCTTTTGAGCGCTTGCTGGAATGGCAAATTCTGTCACGTCCGTATAACACTTTTCCATTGGTTTAGCTGCTTCAAATTGGCGTTGAATAAGGTTGTCTGCTTTCTTGCCAACATCTCCTTTATGAGAAGAATACTTGCGTTTCTTGCGGATTCTAGCTTGTAAATTGAGCACTTTCATCAAGCGTTGAACTCTTTTATGATTGACCACATAACCACGATTTCTTAATTCTAAATGGATTCGACGATAGCCGTAATTTCCTTTTTGTTCGGTAAAAATAGCTTGAATTTCAGCTTTAAGCTTTTGATCCTTATCTGGTTTGTCTAGCTGTTTCAAATGATAGTAGTAGGTCGAACGAGCGAGTTTAATGGTTTTTAGAAGAATATCTAACGAAAAATCAGTGATTAATTCTTGAACAATTTCTGTCTTTCTTCTTTCTCTTTTTCCTCCTTCAAGCGGAGTTCTCTCAACTTTTTTAGGACAGCATTCTCCGCTCTCAGATACTCGTTTTCTGCTTGAAGTCGTTCTAACTCTGTCATCTCTTCGGGTTTCTTCTTTGGTTTACGTCCCATTTTAGGTACTCTCCCTCTTGTTTTCTCAACAATAGTATACCCGTTTTTCTTGTATTGTGCCATCCAATTTGGAAGCATACCACGATTTGGGAGAGCATATTCGAGAGAAACTCTATCTTGAGACCAGTTTTCATGTAGGACTTTATCAATCATTTCTTGTTTTAATTCAGGAGAATAGTAACGATTTTTTTCTTTTTTGACGAACTCTATTCCATAACGATCAATCAATTTAATCATGTACCTAATATTAGAATTGTTTATCCCAAATTTATTTGAAAGCTTCTCTAAGCTATATCCTTGTTTTCTAAGTTCATAGATCTGAACTTTATCATCATAAGTTAATTTCATAATAAAAACACCCCAAAAGTTAG
>NZ_JVGV01000032.1:0-35384 GCF_001076775.1 Streptococcus pseudopneumoniae | reverse complement strand
AGAAGCAGCGCAAAAAGAATTCTTAGCTAATTATGATGCAGCATTAAAAGCAGCAATTGCAGAGTTAGAAAAAGCTGAAACGAACAGTCCAGAAGAAGCAAAAGCAAAAGCTGATACAATTGCAGCATTAAAAGCAGCATCAGACGCAACAAGAAAACAAATCGTAGAAGGTTTCAAAAAAGGCTTAACTGCAAAACAAGCCGAAGAATTAATCGATAAAGCGAATGAGAAGGCTGCAGAAGAAGATAAAGAAGCGGCAGCTAAAGAAGAAGCAGCGCAAAAAGAATTCTTAGCTAATTATGATGCAGCATTAAAAGCAGCAATTGCAGAATTAGAAAAAGCTGATACGAAGAATGATCCTGAATTAGAAAAACAAAAACAGGAAGTAATTGAAAAATTAAAGGAAGAAGCAGCTAAAAAGAGATCTGACTTTGTGAAACGATTCAAAGAAGGCTTAACTGCAAAAGAAGCAGAAAAAGAATTAGATGCGGCAAATAAAAAAGCTGAACAACCTAAATCAGAAAAAGGTGAAGCTTTAGTTCAAGAAGAACTTCCAG
Source organism: Streptococcus pseudopneumoniae (assembly GCF_001076775.1). Lineage (GTDB taxonomy): Bacteria > Bacillota > Bacilli > Lactobacillales > Streptococcaceae > Streptococcus > Streptococcus pseudopneumoniae_G. The sequence continues at coordinate 34,827 of NZ_JVGV01000032.1, read as the reverse complement.
AGTATCCTGAAATTAAAAAAGTAGGTGATAGTACAGGTAGCCCAACTAAAGAAGAAGGTAGACAAAGTGATAACACAGCTGTAAATGAACCTGCACTTGTACCAACTACACCAGCTGCTTCTGGGACAGCTGCTTCAGCAACACCAACAGCTGAGACACCATCAACTCCTGCGGTTGTACCAACTGTAGCAGGTACTAACAAAGACAATACTTATCAAGCCCCAGCTGCAAAAGCAGATGATAAGAAAGAACTTCCAAATACTGGTGGAAAAGATAATGTTGCAATTGCATCATTAGGATTCCTAGGATTACTCTTTGGTGCCCTTCCATTTGTGAAACGCAAAAACTAATTAGTTGAAGATATAAAAGAGAAGGATTTATGACCTTCTCTTTTTGTGATATGGCCGATAATGAGAGTTCTATTGGAAGAAGAAAAAAGTGAACAAAACGATGTTTCAGCTTTGTTCGCTTTTATGTTATTCTATAAACTTACAATAGTTCTTCAAATTCAGCGACGGTCATGCCCAACTGCTGGCTGGCAACCTCGGAAGTCAGGAGACCTTGACGGACTAGATTTACTAAACCTACTTTTAATCCCTCTTCGATACCCTCAGCACGACCACGCTCTAAACCTTTTTCTTCAGCTTGTTCCAAGGCATAGTCATGTGCTAACAAGGCTTGCTCTTCACGTCTGCGTTGTTCACTAAACATCTTCCTGTCCTCCTCGGACCAGCTCTTGTAGTCTAGCAGTTGGTCTGCTTGGCTGATAGCTCGCTCGGGTTGTTGGGTAAAGGGTTTATTCCCGAAAAACTCCAACCACGGCTTGCGAACCTTATCTTTGCTGGTTTCTCTGTATTTTTTTAATTCCAAGAACGCCATCTTGACTAGATGGTTTTCTTGACCGTTATTAGTGATGGTTAAGACCTCACCTGTCGTGTCCTCGCGCATACTAAAGCTATGGAAAGCCAAGTCATCTTGGAAATAATTGCTATCCACGATTGCAATGGCATAAACGGGGGCGATGTGTTTGTAACTTCGATGAGTATTGCCTTCTTGCTGACGAATTTTTTCAAGGTTTTGATTGACCTGACTGCATAGGTAAGCCCACAAGCGATTAATGAAAAAATTCTGATGATGAACTTGGATTTCAATGATTACTTGAGTGCCATTGTCCAACTCTGCCAAGACGTCTATACTGGTATAGAAATCCTGCGCCGAGTAAGGCAGGAAAGGCAAGACGTGAATATTGCTTCCCTCCAAAATCGTTACATTTTTGGCTGGCAAGTCCAGCATATCGCGGATAAATTGACAAGTGATTTCTGGATTGCTAAAGATTTTCTTAGCAACCAAGTCATTGGTTGGGCTAATGCCCGGATGACGTAATGCCATATTCTTTCTCCTTTCATTATACCACAGTTTTAAATCTAGGTTTGCTAGATTCACTGTTACTATCTATTTATTCGGAAAAAGTATGAAAAATACTCGGTCTGGCTCTTCCCAATGGTATTTTTTGGTGCTTTCCTTTATAATGGGTGTATGGATAAGAAAAAATTATTATTGATTGATGGGTCTTCTGTTGCTTTTCGGGCATTTTTTGCGCTCTATCAGCAGTTGGACCGTTTTAAGAATGCGGCTGGTTTGCATACCAATGCGATTTATGGCTTCCAGTTGATGTTGAGTCATTTGTTGGAGCGGGTTGCTCCTAGTCATATTTTGGTGGCTTTTGATGCGGGCAAGACGACCTTCCGGACAGAGATGTATGCGGACTATAAGGGTGGTCGGGCTAAGACTCCTGATGAGTTTCGTGAGCAATTTCCTTTCATTCGTGAGTTGCTGGATCATATGGGGATTCGTCACTATGAGTTGACTCAGTATGAGGCGGATGATATCATTGGGACACTGGATAAACTAGCAGAGCAGGATGGTTTTGATATTACCATTGTCAGTGGGGACAAGGACTTGATTCAGCTGACGGATGAGCATACAGTGGTTGAAATTTCCAAGAAAGGTGTGGCTGAGTTTGAGGCCTTTACGCCAGAATATCTCATGGAAAAGATGGGCATCACACCGACTCAGTTTATCGATCTCAAGGCGCTCATGGGTGATAAGTCGGATAATATCCCTGGAGTAACCAAAATTGGTGAAAAGACAGGTATCAAGCTCTTGCTGGAGCATGGCTCACTCGAGGGGATTTATGAGAATATCAATGGGATGAAGGCTTCTAAGATGAAGGAAAATCTCATCAATGATAAGGAACAGGCCTTTTTGTCTAAAACACTAGCGACCATTGATACCAAGGCACCGATTGAGATTGGTTTGAAGGATTTGGTCTATAGTGGTCCAGATGTGGAAAATCTTGGAAAATTCTACGATGAGATGGGCTTCAAACAGCTCAAACAGGCTTTAAATGTGTCGTCAGCTGATGTGGCTGAGAGTTTGGACTTTACTATTGTTGACCAAATCAGTCAAAATATGCTGAGTGAAGAGTCTATCTTTCATTTTGAGCTTTTTGGTGAGAATTACCATACGGATGATTTGGTTGGATTTGCCTGGTCTTGTAGAGATAAGCTCTATGCCACAGACAAGCTTGAGCTTTTGCAAGAGCCGATTTTCAAGGACTTCTTAGAAAAAACACCTCTGAGAGTTTATGACTTTAAGAAGGCTAAAGTTCTCTTGAATCGTTTTGGTGTGAATTTGCAGGCGCCTGCTTTTGATAGCCGTTTGGCTAAATACCTCCTTTCGACTGTGGAGGACAATGAAATTGCGACTATTGCTAGTCTTTATGGTCAGACTTACTTGGTTGATGATGAGACTTTCTATGGTAAGGGTGTCAAGAAGACCATTCCTGAACGTGAGAAATTCTTGGAGCATTTAGCTCGTAAGCTTGCTGTTTTGGTCGAAACAGAACCTGTTTTACTTGAAAAACTCAGCGAAAATGGGCAATTAGAGCTTCTTTATGATATGGAGCAACCTCTGGCTTTTGTTCTTGCCAAGATGGAAATTGCTGGGATTACGGTCAAGAAAGAGACCTTGCTTGAGATGCAGGCTGAAAATGAGCTTGTCATTGAAAAACTGACTCAGGAGATTTATGAACTGGCTGGTGAGGAGTTTAATATCAACTCGCCTAAGCAGTTGGGCGTGCTTCTCTTTGAAAAATTGGGGCTACCTCTAGAATACACTAAGAAAACCAAGACAGGTTATTCTACAGCCGTGGATGTCTTGGAGCGACTGGCTCCTATTGCTCCAATTGTTAAGAAAATCCTCGATTACCGTCAGATTGCCAAGATTCAGTCTACTTATGTGATTGGCTTGCAGGACTGGATTTTGGCTGATGGCAAGATTCATACTCGCTATGTGCAGGATTTGACCCAGACTGGGCGTTTGTCTAGTGTGGATCCAAACTTGCAAAATATTCCTGTACGATTGGAACAAGGGCGCTTGATTCGGAAGGCTTTTGTGCCAGAGTGGGAGGATAGTGTCCTTCTCAGCTCGGACTATTCACAGATTGAATTGCGTGTTTTGGCACATATCTCTAAAGACGAGCACTTGATTAAGGCCTTCCAAGAGGGGGCAGATATCCATACTTCAACAGCCATGCGGGTCTTTGGCATTGAACGTCCTGAGGATGTGACTGCAAATGATCGTCGCAATGCTAAGGCGGTTAACTTTGGAGTGGTTTACGGGATTTCAGACTTTGGTTTGTCTAATAATTTGGGCATTAGCCGTAAGGAAGCCAAAGCCTATATTGATACCTACTTTGAACGCTTCCCAGGTATTAAAAACTACATGGATGAAGTAGTGCGTGAGGCGCGTGATAAGGGCTATGTAGAGACACTTTTCAAGCGTCGTCGTGAGTTGCCAGATATCAATTCGCGCAACTTCAATATTCGTGGTTTTGCAGAGCGGACAGCTATCAACTCTCCTATCCAGGGGTCGGCGGCAGATATTCTCAAGATTGCCATGATTCAGCTGGATAAAGCCTTGGTTGCAGGTAGTTATCAGACTAAGATGCTTCTGCAAGTGCACGATGAAATCGTACTTGAAGTTCCTAAATCTGAATTGGCAGAGATGAAAAAATTGGTCAAACAAACCATGGAAGAAGCCATTCAACTCAGTGTTCCCCTTATCGCAGATGAAAATGAAGGGGTAACCTGGTACGAGGCTAAATAAAAAGGGGGCTAGTCCTCCTTTTTTGTAGTAGAATTATGCAAGCCTTTTCAAAATGTGCTATACTGATGAAAAAGGAGGATTTCTATGAGTCAAGAATTTATCAATCCAAGTGATGGCGTGATTCGTCAGTATCTCGCAACGAGTAAAACCCTTGCTGTGGTGGGCTTGTCAGACCGTGAAGAAACAACTAGCAATCGAGTGACCAAGGAAATGCAGGCTCGAGGTTATAAAATCATCCCAGTCAATCCCAAGGCGGCAGGTGGCGAAATCTTGGGTGAAAAGGCTTATGCTAGCCTAGCTGAGATTCCTTTTCCTGTAGATATTGTTAATGTTTACCGGCGCAGTGAGTTTTTGCCAGATGTGGCGCGTGATTTTCTCAAGGCTGATGCCAAGATTTTTTGGGCACAGCTGGGACTTGAAAGTCTAGAAGCGGAAGAAATCTTGCGTGCTGGTGGATGTGATGATATCGTGATGAATCGTTGTATTAAGAGAGAACATACACGCTTGATTGAGGAAGCATAAGAAAAGGTAGCTGGTGGGCTACCTTTTGTGTTATACTCAATGAAAATCAAAGAGCAAACTAGCCGCAGGTTGCTCAAAACACAGTTTTGAGGTTGTAGATAAGACTGACGAAGTCAGTCACATATATATACGGCAAGGCGACGTTGACGTGGTTTGAAGAGATTTTCGAAGAGTATTAGAAAATGCCGATAAGGGTCTGCATACCAAGACTGGTGAGGATGATGGCAATCCAGCAGATGGCTCCGAGAAGAATGGATTTTCCACTGGATTTGACCATAGCGACCAGATTGGTTTTGAGACCGATAGCACTCATGGCCATGACAATAAGGAATTTAGAGAGTTGTTTGAGAGGGGTAAAGAAACTACTGGACACACCTAGAGAGGTGAGTAGTGTAGTGAGGAGAGAGGCAAGGATAAAGTAAAGGATAAAAAGTGGGAAGACTTTTTTCAGTTGTAGGCTTTGCTTGTTTTCTTGTTGGCGACTTTGCCAGTAGGATAGAAAGAGCGTGATAGGGATAATGGCCAAAGTACGTGTGAGTTTAACAATGGTTGCAGACTCGAGGGTATTGCTTTGGTAAAGACTGTCCCAAGCGCTGGCGGCAGCCGTTACAGAGGAAGTGTCGTTGACCGCAGTCCCTGCAAAGAGGGCGAAGCCTTCATTGGATAGATGAAGCCAGGTGCCGAGGGTTGGAAAGATGAGCGCAGCCAAGACATTGAAGAAAAAGATAACGGAAATGGCTTGGGCTACTTCCTTTTCCTTAGCATCAATAACAGGCGCTGTCGCCGCAATGGCAGAACCCCCACAGATGGAAGAACCTACTCCAACCAAGGTAGCCAGTTTTGTATCCAGTGCAAAGAAGCGCTGGAAGAAGTAGGCAATAATCAGAGCTATTGAGATAGTGGACAGGATGACAGGGAGTGAAGATTGGCCAACTGCGAAGACCTGCGAGATATTGAGACCAAAACCAAGCAAGACAACGGCATATTGGAGCAATTTTTTAGAACTAAAGGTCAACCCAGCATCCAGTTGTTTATAGGACGAGAGAAAGGGATGTAGGAGCATGCCTATGAAAATGGCAAAAACGGGCGCGCCAATAACAGGGAAGAATCCTCCTAAGTACCAAGATACGATAGAAATGAGAAGGCAGGCCAAGATACCTGCTCCATTTTTTGATAGAAATGACATAAAAACCTCCAAATAGAATCTGTTACCATTATAGACCTGTAAACAGGAAAAGTAAAATAGAAAGTGGAAAGTTATTCTCTAATGTATTTTTGCGGTCGGGGGGCTTTTGTAGTATAATAGAGATACGTTTTGAAAGTAGGAGGTATCTATGGACTTAACTAAGCGCTTTAATAAACAGTTAGATAAGATTCAAGTTTCGTTGATTCGTCAATTTGACCAGGCTATTTCGGAGATTCCTGGGGTCTTGCGTTTGACTTTGGGGGAACCTGATTTTACAACGCCAGATCATGTCAAGGAGGCGGCCAAGCGAGCGATTGACCAGAACCAATCCTACTATACAGGGATGAGTGGTCTGCTGACTCTACGTCAGGCAGCCAGTGACTTTGTTAAGGAAAAGTACCAACTGGACTATGCTCCTGAAAATGAAATCTTGGTTACAATTGGGGCGACAGAGGCTTTATCTGCTACTTTGACAGCTATTTTGGAAGAGGGAGACAAGGTGCTCTTGCCAGCTCCTGCTTATCCGGGTTATGAACCGATTGTCAATCTAGTTGGGGCAGAAATTGTCGAGATTGACACAACTGAAAATGGTTTTGTCTTGACTCCTGAGATGTTGGAGAAGGCCATTTTGGAGCAAGGTGACAAGCTCAAGGCAGTTATTCTCAACTATCCAGCTAATCCGACAGGAATTACCTACAGTCGGGAGCAGTTGGAGGCCTTGGCAGCTGTTTTACGCAAGTACGAAATTTTCATTGTCTGTGATGAGGTTTACTCAGAATTGACCTATACGGGCGAAGCGCATGTGTCTCTAGGAACGATGTTGAGAGATCAGGCTATTATTATCAATGGTCTATCTAAATCACATGCCATGACCGGTTGGCGTTTGGGACTGATTTTCGCTCCTGCGGCCTTCACAGCCCAGTTGATCAAGAGTCACCAGTATTTGGTTACTGCTGCAAATACCATGGCTCAACATGCTGCGGTGGAAGCCTTGACAGCTGGTAAAAACGATGCGGAGCCTATGAAGAAGGAATACATCCAGCGTCGGGATTATATTATCGAGAAAATGACTGCTCTTGGTTTTGAGATTATCAAACCAGACGGTGCCTTCTATATCTTTGCTAAGATTCCAGATGGCTACAATCAAGACTCCTTTGCCTTTCTCAAGGATTTTGCTCAGAAGAAGGCTGTTGCCTTTATCCCTGGTGCTGCCTTTGGGCGTTATGGAGAAGGTTATGTTCGTCTGTCTTATGCAGCCAGCATGGAGACTATCACAGAAGCTATGAAACGACTTGAGGAGTACATGAGAGAAGCATGATTCAGTCTATCACGAGTCAAGGCTTGGTGCTCTACAATCGTAACTTTCGTGAGGATGATAAGCTAGTCAAGATTTTTACTGAGCAGGCTGGTAAGCGGATGTTTTTCGTCAAACATGCTGGCCAGTCCAAACTGGCTCCTGTTATTCAGCCCTTAGTGCTGGCACGATTTCTCTTGCGAATCAATGATGATGGGCTTAGCTACATTGAGGATTATCACGAGGTGATGACCTTTCCCAAGATTAATAGTGATCTCTTTGTCATGGCCTATGCGACCTACGTAGCAGCTCTTGCAGATGCTAGTTTGCAGGATAATCAGCAGGATGCTCCCTTGTTTGCTTTTTTGCAAAAGACTTTGGAGTTGATGGAAACTGGCTTGGATTATCAGGTTTTGACCAATATTTTTGAAATTCAAATCTTGACTCGATTTGGAATCAGTCTCAATTTTAATGAGTGTGTCTTTTGTCATCGGGTTGGTCAGGCTTTTGACTTTTCTTTCAAATATGGCGCCTGTCTCTGTCCAGAGCATTATCATGAAGATGAGAGACGTTGCCATCTCAATCCCAATATCCCTTATTTGCTCAATCAATTTCAAGCTATTGATTTTGAGACTTTGGAGACCATTTCGCTCAAGCCTGAAATCAAGCAAGAGCTACGCCAATTTATGGATCAACTCTACGAAGAGTACGTTGGGATTCACCTAAAATCAAAGAAATTTATTGATTCCCTAGCAGACTGGGGACAATTACTAAAAGAGGAAAAGAAATGAAAAAAATCGCAGTAGATGCCATGGGAGGCGATTACGCACCCCAAGCCATCGTTGAGGGTGTCAATCAAGCCCTAGCTGACTTTTCAGATATCGAGGTTCAACTCTACGGAGATGAAGTTAAAATAAAGCAATATCTGACAGCGACAGAGCGCGTCAGCATTATCCATACGGATGAAAAGATTGATTCAGACGATGAACCTACGAGAGCTATTCGGAAGAAGAAAAATGCCAGTATGGTCTTGACGGCCAAGGCTGTCAAAGATGGAGAGGCAGATGCTGTACTCTCGGCTGGGAATACAGGTGCTTTGTTGGCTGCAGGATTCTTCATCGTGGGTCGTATCAAGAATATCGACCGTCCTGGGCTTATGTCAACCTTGCCGACTATTGATGGGAAAGGTTTTGACATGCTAGACCTCGGAGCTAATGCGGAAAATACAGCCCAGCACCTCCATCAATACGCGGTTCTAGGTTCTTTCTATGCTAAAAATGTCCGTGGCATTGCGCAACCACGTGTTGGTTTACTTAACAATGGAACAGAGAGTAGCAAGGGTGACCCGCTTCGTAAGGAAACTTACGAATTACTAGCAGCTGATGAAAGTTTAAACTTTATCGGAAACGTGGAAGCACGTGATTTGATGAATGGCGTTGCGGATGTTGTTGTGGCAGATGGTTTCACGGGAAACGCTGTGCTCAAATCCATTGAAGGGACAGCCATGGGAATTATGGGCTTGCTCAAGACAGCTATTACAGGTGGTGGTCTTCGAGCGAAATTAGGTGCTCTCCTTCTCAAGGATAGCCTCAGAGGTTTGAAAAAACAGCTCAACTACTCAGATGTTGGTGGAGCAGTCTTGTTTGGTGTTAAGGCACCTGTTGTCAAGACTCATGGCTCCAGCGATGCCAAGGCTGTCTATAGTACAATCCGCCAGATTCGTACCATGCTAGAAACAGACGTAGTTGCCCAGACTGCGCGTGAATTTTCAGGAGAATAAAAGAGATGACAGAAAAAGAAATTTTTGACCGTATTGTGACCATTATCCAAGAGCGACAGGGAGAGGACTTTGTCGTGACAGAATCCTTGAGTCTGAAAGATGACTTGGATGCTGACTCCGTTGACTTGATGGAGTTTATCTTGACGCTGGAAGATGAATTTAGTATCGAAATCAGTGATGAGGAAATTGACCAACTGCAAAGTGTAGGAGATGTGGTTAAAATCATTCAAGGAAAATAGCAATCGGAGTTCCAAGGCACCTGCTTTGGAATTTTTTATTTGGCTTAATACTCTTCGAAAATCTCTTCAAACCACGTCAGCGTCGCCTTACTGGAGGTATGGTTACTGACTTCGTCAGTTCTATTTACAACCTCAAAGCCGTGCTTTGAGCAACCTGCGGCTATCTTCCTAGTTTGCTCGTTGATTTTCATTGAGTATAAGTGACCGTTTAGGAACAGATTTAGTCTTTCTAGGGACAGGAGAAATTTGAGGACAAATAAGGGATATAATGAAATCAGAAAAATCAATCTCCAAAAAGGAAATAAGAAATAAAGATCAAATGAAAATATCAATGAGTTTCTGCTAGAATGAAATTGTTAATATAGTCACAATTTTAATTGACTTTCCTTTTTTACAGGACTATAATGTAGATATAAAAAAGGATTTATTTTATAGTTGGGGGAAGGTGATGGCTATGTACTTTTGATAAACTAGTCTCTATCTTATGTTCTTGGAAATGTTAGGAGGTCTTATGGTTCAGGTTCATGAACCTGACATCTATTTTGCCTTCGTTTCTATTTGATTTTCTTACTTTGGATTTATCTATTTTAGGAGGAAATGGCTATGAAAAAATCTAAACTACTCACTCTTGGTTTGCTTGCAGGTGCTGGTCTACTATTGTCTATCAATCAAGCACAGGCTGCAGATACTTGGGTTAAAAATGGTGCTGACTGGAGTCTTTCTCAAGATGGCAGTTTCGCTAAGGATAAATGGGTGCAAAATGCTGGTTCTTGGTACCACTTTGACGGTTCTGGTAAAATGCAGACAGGCTGGCTCAAAGATGGTAACACCTGGTATTCACTAGCAGATAGTGGTGCTATGCGCACAGGCTGGTACAAGGAAGGTAACACCTGGTATTCACTAGCAGATAGTGGTGCTATGCGCACAGGTTGGTACAAAGAAGGGTCTACTTGGTACTACCTCAAAGACAGTGGCGCTATGGCAACAGGATGGGCGACTGCAAATGGTCAATGGTCTTACTTTGAAAAATCAGGTGCTATGGTAGCAGATAGAGCTGTTCCAGCAAGCGATGGGGAAAGTTATGTCATTGGTAAGGATGGTTATATGTTAACCAAACTCCCTAGTCAGGTTGAACAAGATCCTTTTGATGATACAGTTATTACAGATATCGTTACTTTGTCTGATGGCTATGACTATCACCTTGTTCATAAGAAAGATGGAGTTGTTATCGAAAAGAATGCCTGGTATATCAAACCTATTGATGAACGTTTTTCTTATCAAAAGATTGGCGATATAAAACGAAATACTTTAGATGCAATTACTGATAATAAAAAACCAGGGGAAGAAATTGATCCTAAAGCTGTCATAAAGAATTTCCAAAACTTACCAAATAAGTATTACTTTGGAGCAGATGGACGTAAGGTTGCGAATCTACCAGAATTCACTACTCACTTCCCTATTCAAAAAGTTGGGTCTGAACTTTATCTTAAAAACTCAAGTCCAGTTATTAGTCTAGACTCATCTGGATTGACAATTAATGACAATAAACTTTATCTAAGAGGTGCCAATGATCAACTTGTAACTGGATATTTTACAATGTTTATGGACGGATTATTATCTAAAGATCACCATATTTTGGGCTATGCAGATGAATCTGGTGAAATCGTGAAGATGAAAGTTTTGCCTAATGATCTCAGTGATCTTATTGAAAAGGGAATTTCAGGTTTTTATGGAGAAACTGTTAGATATGACAGTTCAACTGGGAATGTTTTTGTTGTGAAATAAACTATCTGACAGAGTAAAACGAAAAAGCGAACAGCTTTGTATACTAGGAAGTCATGTTCGCTTTTATTCATAAAGTAATAGTTACTGTTTGGTCTCTGTTTCAAAAAAATCTGCTTGATAATAATCACGAACTTCTCTTTTCATTTCTTCTAGTAATCGACTTTCATCTGTTGATTCGAGTAAGGATAATCCTTTATTAATCATAGTATGATCTTCATTAACAATTCCCAGACGTACTTGAGCTACACCTAATAAATCGTATCGTTTCAATATTTTTGCTAAATCAAGACATTCTTGAATTAAGCATAGACAGTCATCTTTCTTCCCTGCTTCAAGGTACATTCGTGTCATATTGGCTAGAATGGAGTAATGAATACTTTGAATTGGACGATAATCTGTGTATTTATTTAGAGATTTTACAAGTCTTTGACGTAGCATTTCTAGTGAATCAATAGGGAAATGGAAAATGATCATCACTAGCAATCGTAAATCTGAGAGGAACCACTGATCTCTTTTTTCCAATTCTTTCCATAACTCCTCAGCCAAGGCTTGAGCTTTATCGGAAAACTGATTTTCAATCACTTCTATAAAAATGGTTAGTTCTTTCACAGCATGTTCTATTGGGATATCATTCTGCACTTCATCTAGATAAATTTGACATTTTGATAGCAGTGTCTTCATTTCTTCTAGATTAGGTGAAGAAATGACTTGATAATATTCTGAAAATAATTTCTTACGAGAATCCATTTGGTAATGTTGACAAATATAATGAAATTCATCGAAATTCATATCAATTTGCCTCAAAAGCAACTCCATAGTATCATACTTAGGAGTAGAATGATTATTTTCAAACTTAGATAAGTTAGAATGAGTAATGTAGTCACCACAGACCTCATTTTGTGTAATCCCTTTTGACTTACGAATGTATTTATAAACTGAACCAATATCCCACCGCATATTTTTGCCTCCAAAAATGTTCCAAAAGTAGAAGTTTTAAGAAAATGTTTATATTTAGTATATCATAAAGGTGTGGGGTGGACAATGATGATAGAAAGAAGGTGTTGGTTGACTCTTAAGGATTATTAGGAGTTATGTAGAATGTTTATGATGGAAAAATATTTTTTGATAACTATTCAATAAAGGAGGAAATGGCTATGAAAAAATCTAAACTACTCACACTTGGTTTGCTTGCAGGTGCTGGTCTGCTATTGTCTATCAACCAAGCACAGGCTACAGATACTTGGGTTAAAAATGGTGCTGACTGGAATCTTTCACAAGATGGCAGTCTCGCTAAAAACAAATGGGTGCAAAATGCTGGCTCTTGGTACCACTTTGACGGTTCTGGTAAAATGCAGACAGGCTGGCTCAAAGATGGGAATACATGGTATTCGCTCGCAGGCAGTGGCGCTATGCGTACTGGCTGGTACAAGGAAGGTAGTACCTGGTACTCACTTACAAATAGTGGTGCTATGCGTACAGGTTGGTACAAAGAAGGGTCTACATGGTATTACCTCAAAGACAGTGGCGCTATGGCAACAGGATGGGCAACTGCAAATGGTCAATGGTCTTACTTTGAAAAATCAGGTGCAATGGTCGCAGACAGAGCTGTTCCAGCCAGTGATGGGGAAAGTTATGTCATTGGTAAGGATGGATATCTGTTAACCAAACTCCCAAGTCAGGTTGAACAAACTCAAGCGGATGATACAATTATCACAAATATTGTTACTTTGTCTGATGGGTATGATTATCATCTTATTCATAGAAAAGATGGAGTCATTGTTGAAAAAAATGCTTGGTACATAAAACCTGAATTTAAGAAGTTTTCTGATAAATATGGAGATAAAGTTTCCAATACGATGTTGGCTTTAGTAGATAATACGGAAGAAGGACAAGAAATTAATCCTAAAGCTGTCGTGAAAAATTTCCAAAACATACCAAACAGGTATTACTTTGGGGCAGATGGTCGTCGCGTAACAAATTTACCAGAAATGACCACCTATTCAGAGATTAAAAAAGTTGGAAATGATGTCTATCTAGAAAATCCGGGTGCACGACTTCTTCTTGGAGCTACCAGCTTCACAATCAATAATAATAAACTATACTATTTAGATGGTGCTAATGGCAAACTCAAAACAGGTTATTTTGCATTGATTGATGATAGACCAAGCTATCATCACTATCATATTCTTGTTTATGCAGACCAATCTGGTGAAATTCTTAAAATGAAACGATTGCCAACAGGAATTTCAGATTATCTTAATAAAGAAATTGACGGTTTCTACGGTCAAACTGTTAAAATCGATAGTAAGACAGGAAATGTTTCTGTTGTGAAATAAGACGTCTGACATAGTAAAACGAAAAAGCGAACAGCTTTGTTTACTAGGAAGTCATTTTCATTTCACTATAGAATAGGAGGAAATAACTATGAAAAAATCTAAACTATTCACTCTTGGTTTACTTGCCGGTGCTGGTCTACTTTTGTCTATCAATCAAGCACAGGCTGCAGATACTTGGGTTAAAAATGGTGCTGACTGGAATCTTTCACAAGATGGCAGTCTCGCTAAGGATAAATGGGTGCAAAATGCTGGTTCTTGGTACCATTTTGACGGTTCTGGTAAAATGCAGACAGGCTGGCTCAAAGACGGGAATACATGGTATTTCCTAGCAGATAGTGGGGCTATGCGTACTGGCTGGTACAAGGAAGGTAGCACATGGTATTCCCTAGCAGATAGTGGCGCCATGCGTACAGGTTGGTACAAAGAAGGGTCTACATGGTATTATCTTCGTTTTAGTGGTTCTATGCAGACAGGTTGGGAGTGCATAGATAATAATTGGTATTATTTCGAACAATCAGGTGCAATGGCCTCTGATAGAGTTGTAAATTCTAGTGATGGGACAGGCTATATTCTCAGCAAGGATGGCCATATGTTCACTTTACAAAATAGCCCTTATAAACATGGTGACATTGTTCGTTTAGGCGATGGATATGAATATCTGATTAAAGCAAAATTTGACGGAAATAACTTTACTGATGTTATCGTGGATAAAAACACTTGGTATATTAAACCTGAGTTCAAGAAGTTTTCCGACAAATATGGGGATGAGGTTGCAAATACTACCTTAGCTTTAGTGGATAATAAAGAAGAAGGACAAGAAATTGATCCTAAAGCTGTTATTCGTAATTTCCAAAATCTACCAGGTCGATATTACTTTGGAGCAGATGGTCGTAGAGTATTACCACTTCCAGAGATGACAACTAGATCAGAAATCAAAAAAGTTGGCAATGATCTTTATCTAGAAGACCCAGGTGTACGACTTCGATTTGATAACTTCACAATCAATAACAATAAACTATACTATTTAGATAATGGACAAGGTAAGCTCAAAACAGGTTACTTTGTACTGATTGATGATGGTATGGCTACAACCCACTATCATTTCCTTGTATATGCAGACCAATCTGGTGAGGTTCTTAAGATGAAACGCTTGCCATCAAGATTTTCAGATTATTTTGACAAAGAAATCGATGGTTTCTATGGTCAAAAAATTAAGATTACACAGCCAAATAAGTATGAATATTACAAGGTTCTTGTGGTAAAATAAATAGATAAGCAATCTTCACAACGAATATAAAATTAAAACGTGCAAATCATTTTCAAGAGGCTTTAGATTTCTTATATTTTAAAAGAAACTAAAGCCTTTTGTGGATTTATAAGGGGATAGAGAGGATATAAAATTATGAAAAGGAGTTTGTCATGAAAATGAAAAATACATTTGTAGAATTGGAACAATTTGAAGATATTTACAGTTGGTGATATCTATTCCCAAAGCAAAGCTAGTGTTTTGCTACTAATGGGTTAATTAAACGGATTTATGATTATTTTACTTGAATTTTTATTGTTTATATTGATTTTAATCAATATTTTAGCTCCTCCGATTTATTTAGGTAGTCAACTCTCTAAAGCATTTTATGACAAACGTTCTATATTTCTTTTGGTAGTTTTGAAGCTATTTACTACCTTCGTTTTTCCGAGTTTCTCGCATGTTGCCAATTTATTATTCTTTTATATAATATTTTGGATTGTGTTAAAGAAAAAGAAGAAAGAAGCTCTCTTTCTTGCCCTTTATCTATTTGTGTTTTATCAAAGTATTCGATATTTGGTTTTGACATTTATAATACGATTGATATTTGACTACTCTGAACTATCTGATTTTTTGCATAGTGGATTTAATTCTGTATTTAGTTTGATTTCGTTGTTTTTGTCTGTTGTCATTTTAAGACGATGGGGAATTGATTTCAATATATTATTTTTAGATAAATTTCAATCGTTAGTGATGAAAAGTATGTGGATTTTATCCTTATTGTTTGGTTTCAGACTTTTTTCATCCATTATGTCTGGGGGATGTAATCCTTTCTACGTTCGATTTGACACGACCATTTCTCTCTTAATTTTCATTCTCTTTTTCTCTTGGCTCTTTTACATCAAGCATTTGGAGCAGGTTTATCGTGATGAGCAGACCATTCAGAGACAGGAAGATGAAAATCGTTCCTTGCAAGGGATGGTGGATAAGCTGGGTCATCTCTATGATGAAGTTCGAGGTTTCCGTCATGATTTTGCAGGGATTGTCGCCAGCATGGAGCCTGCCATAGCGAATCAAGACATGGCTGAGGTGTCTACCATTTATCAAGATGTCTTTCTAAAGACAAATGAAAAGCTGAGAAAGGCAGATTACACAGCCTTTAATCTTCACAATATCCATGACATAGCCATTCGTAATACCTTGGCAAAAGCTATGATTGTGGCAGATAATCAGGGAATTCATTTTAGTTTGGAGACGGTGGGGGTTGTCGAAGAGCTGGCATTGCCGATGTTGGAGGCTATTCGGATCCTCTCTATCCTTACGACAAATGCCTTGGAAGCAGCCAGTGAGGCTGAAAATCCGCAGATTCGGGTTGCTTTGTTGGCAGGTGATAGAAGTGTCCGTTTTATCATTGAAAACACTCGTAAGAAAGAAGAACTGAATCCCAGCATTCTCAGTCAAAAGGGGTATTCGACCAAGGGTAACCACAGTGGACTGGGCTTAGCGACCTTGGAGGATATGGTTTTTCATTATGATTTAAACTTAGATACCCAGCTAGGAGAGACGACTTTTAGACAAGATTTAGAATTGCCATTTAAGGATGAGAAACGAGGGGGAGAGGAATGAGAATTTTAGTTTTGGAAGACGATAGAGTCCAGCAAGGACGGATAGAGCAGACTTTACTAGATATTGGTCGCTCTCGCAATTTAAGATTGGAAATTGATATTGCCAAAAACTATGGGGACGTTGAAAAGTATTCTCAGTATTTTGACCATTATCAGCTCTATTTATTAGATTTAGAGATTGATGGAGAGCGTGAACGGGGCTTTCAGGTTGCTCAACAGGTTCGGGAGCGAGATCCCTTTACAAGCATTGTCTTTGTGTCCACTCACTCGGAGGCCTTGCCTCTAGCTTTTCGCTATCACTTGTCTGCCTTAGATTTTATTTCCAAGGATCAGCCAGAGGAAGATTACCGTCATCAGTTGGAGCGCTGTCTGGACTATGTACTGGCAGTGGACAAGAGGGAAAATATGCGTCTCTTCACCTATAGTTTTGAGGGAAGACGTGGCTTTACTCTGCCCTACCATGAAATTTTAGCCTTTGAAACCACAGTGGAATCCCACCGTATCAAGGTTTATTATGCCAATCATTCTATCAAGACCATTTATGGCAGTCTCAAGGATATCGCTGCCAAGGCTGAAAAAGATTACTTTGTCTATGCCAATCGCAATACTTTAGTCAGTTTACAGGCAATTGAAGAGATGACTGCCACAGAAGTGACCTTGTTAGAAGGCTTGCATTTCCCCGTATCACGAACAGCCAGAAGAACCCTAAAAAAACATCTCAATGTCTAATATCTGTTAGACTTGGATGAGTTTATCAATAAGAATGTCGGAAAATTTTCTGATATTCTTATTTTTTTGACTTCTTTTTCGAATAGATAAGTAAGAGGAAAAAGGAAAGGAGCCTAGTTCATGTTTATATCAATGTTCTACCCATGGTTCACTGAGTTATTTTTTAAATAAAATTTAATTTAGTTGTGTATTTTCGAAATTTTTTTCGAATAGATAAGTAAGAGGAAAAAGAAAGGAGCATAGTTTATGTATCTACCGATTTTCTATCCATGGTTTATTAAATTATTTTTTAAATAGACTTTAATTTAGTTGTACATTTTCGAAATTTTTTTCGAATAGATAAGTAAGAGGAAAAGGAAAGGAGTATGGTTCATGTATCTACCAATTTTCTATTCATGGTATATTAAATTATTTTTGAAATAAAATTTGATTTAGTTGTTTATTTTCGAATTCTTTTTCGAATAGATAAGTGAGACGAAAAGGAAGGAGCCTACGCGATGTATTTACCAATCTTATTGCCATGGTTTATCAAATGGTATTTAAAATAAATGAAATTTACCTGTTCATTTTAAATCACTTCTCAAATAGATAAGTGAGACGAAAAGGAATTCAGTAATTTATCTATTCTGGTTTTTAAAATGGTTTAAGAGCCAGAAATCGTAAACTAAAAAATAGAAATAAAGGAGAAAAAAGATGACAAATTTTGACAAAATGGAACAGAACTTTGTAGCTCTTACAGAAGAAGAGTTGATGAATGTAGATGGGGGAATTGCACCACTAGTAGTTGCGTTTGGAGTAGCGGCGTTTAAAGGTTTTTCTGTAACAGGAGGGGCTATTATACTGGGAGCAGGTCTCTATCAAGTTGGTAAAAATCTGAAATAAGACTTTGAGTAAGTTTTATGAATAGAATATTAAAAAAAATATATATAGGATCTGCTTTAATATCTTACAGCATATTATTAATTTATTCTCTACTTAATTTAGAGAAGGTATCGTTGGGGATCTGTATTTTGTTAGTAGCATTGACATACTATATTAATAAAAAAGAAATATTTAAAGCAAAAGTGAATAAGAGCAAGGAGAACTTAAAATGAATATTTTAGTAAATGATAATCAGTTTACAGAAATGACAGAAAAAGAACTAGCAACAGTTGATGGAGGAGTACTTCCTGCAGCGGTAGTAGCAGTTCCAGTAGGAATCAAGGTTGCGGGGTATGTTGTCGGCAGCTTATCTGCTGCAGGGCTAGTTGCATGGGGTTACTTTAGATAAGACACTTTGGAGAAATCAATGAATTTTTCAAACGAATTTGCGGCTGTTATTATATCAGCTTCAGGGATAGTGGGTTTATTAGTAGGAGTCACTATTGGCTTGGCTAGTATTATTTAAAGGGATATAACATGCAAAATTTGAATCAATTTGAAATCGTAGAGCAAAGTGAATAAGTTGGAGCAGGTTTATTAATTGTTATCAAAGGATCATTACTTCCTGTAGGTGGAGCAGCTTTGGGGTATTATGCGAATAGACCATAATCTGATTGTAGTCAGAGAGGCATTTCTATGTTTTTAAAAAAAGAAGTGATATTACTAGGGGTATTGTTATCGATACGTATTATTTTTACTATCGTTCAAATTTTAATTGACTATAAAATATTATCTGGACAGTATAGTGTAAATTTTATGGATATTTCAGAAGTATTTACTTACCCAATACTCATTTTACTCATTTACATAGCAATAAAATATAATACAAAGGAGTAATGAAGAACATGAATCAAAAGGATTTTGTGTATATGAATGGTAGCGTTTTTCCGCCATTCTTGTCAGGTAATTAGGGGTTTCTTATGAAAACATTTTTATTAGGCTTTGCTGAAGGGTATTTTATCGTATCGCTCATAATCTACATCGCAACGTATTTGATTTTGAAAAATCCAATCAATACCCTATTTTATCCAGAAATTTACCCCGTTTTATTTGGGCTCTTTTATCTAGGATATAAGATCAATAAAAAGCGAGTAGAGTAAACAGTTAAGAATGACTTGTTAGTCTGCGCTGAAAATAGCTAGGCTAGAATCTAAGAATGCATCACATCGGAGTTTAATATGAAATTCGTTAAATCAGTATTGAAAGTTTTGCCTGAAATCATGGTATTACTTAGTTCAATGTCTTATATCATCATCAGATTAGTGGCTGACATAAATAAAGTATCTTTACCTACTTGGTTTGATAATTTTAATATACCCACGGTTGCATTATTTATGATGGTCTTCATTCTTTTATACAGAAGTAAAGAAAAAAAGAATAGATAGATTTGAAGCGGTAGACGCTCTATAGGGAATAGGTGTCTTATAGTAACGAATCAAAAAAAAGGAGTAACTATGAATCGTAATTTAGAACGGTGTTATCTATTCTGACTAGGAATAGATTATACCAGAGGTGGCTTAGAAATAGCAGGGACATTAGTAATTGAAGTAATGAATAGGATGTTGTAAATGTTACTACCAATGATTTATTTGTCCCAAGCTTGCCTAGGGTGTCAGTAAAAAATCACTTTCCTTTCATACCATATTTTTAGTAGGCAGGACATTTGTTCTGCCTATTTTTTTATCCCAAAAGTGCAGTTGGGAGGTAGATAGGCGCATTTGGGGAAGAAGTCCAGTTTTTGTTTGGGAATTGGGGTAAGATAGATATTATCAGATGAGTTTAGGAAAAAGGAGATGAATATGAAATTTGGGAAACGTCACTATCGTCCGCAGGTGGATCAGATGGACTGCGGTGTAGCTTCATTAGCCATGGTTTTTGGCTACTATGGTAGCTATTATTCTTTGGCTCACTTGCGAGAATTGGCCAAGACGACCATAGATGGGACGACGGCCTTGGGCTTGGTCAAGGTGGCAGAGGAGATTGGCTTTGAGACGCGAGCGATCAAGGCGGATATGACACTCTTTGACTTGCCAGATTTGACTTTTCCTTTTGTTGCCCATGTGCTTAAGGAAGGGAAATTGCTCCACTACTATGTGGTGACTGGGCAGGACAAGGACAGCATTCATATTGCCGATCCAGATCCTGGGGTGAAATTGACAAAACTGCCACGTGAGCGTTTTGCGGAAGAATGGACAGGAGTGACTCTGTTTATGGCACCTAGTCCAGACTACAAGCCTCATAAGGATCAAAAGAATGGTCTGCTCTCTTTTATTCCTATATTAGTGAAGCAGCGTGGCTTGATTGCTAATATCGTTTTGGCAACACTCTTGGCCACCTTGATTAACATTGTGGGTTCTTATTATCTGCAGTCTATCATTGATACCTATGTGCCAGATCAGATGCGTTCGACGCTTGGGATTATTTCTATTGGGTTGGTCATCGTCTATATCCTCCAGCAGATTTTGTCTTACGCTCAGGAGTATCTCTTACTTGTTTTGGGGCAACGTTTGTCGATTGACGTGATTTTGTCCTATATCAAGCATGTTTTTCACCTGCCTATGTCCTTTTTTGCGACACGCAGGACAGGGGAAATCGTGTCTCGCTTTACAGATGCTAACAGTATCATTGATGCGCTGGCTTCGACCATTCTTTCGATTTTTCTAGATGTGTCAACGGTTGTCATTATTTCTCTTGTTTTATTTTCACAAAATACTAATCTCTTTTTCATGACCTTATTGGCACTTCCTATCTACACAGTGATTATCTTTGCCTTTATGAAGCCTTTTGAAAAGATGAATCGGGACACCATGGAAGCCAATGCGGTTCTGTCTTCTTCTATCATTGAGGACATCAATGGTATTGAGACTATCAAGTCTTTGACCAGTGAAAGTTCACGCTACCAAAAGATTGACAAGGAATTTGTGGATTATCTGAAAAAATCCTTTACCTATAGTCGGGCAGAGAGTCAGCAAAAGGCTCTGAAAAAAGTTGCCCATCTCTTGCTCAATGTCGGCATTCTCTGGATGGGGGCTGTTCTGGTCATGGATGGCAAGATGAGTTTGGGGCAGTTGATTACCTATAATACCTTGCTGGTTTACTTTACCAATCCTTTGGAAAATATCATCAATCTGCAAACTAAGCTTCAGACAGCGCAGGTTGCCAATAACCGTCTGAATGAAGTTTATCTGGTAGCTTCTGAGTTTGAGGAGAAGAAAACAGTTGAGGATCTGAGCTTGATGAAGGGAGATATGACTTTCAAGCAGGTTTCCTACAAGTATGGCTATGGTCGAGATGTCTTGACAGATATCAATTTGACCATTCCCCAAGGCTCTAAGGTGGCTTTTGTGGGAATTTCAGGGTCAGGTAAGACGACCTTGGCCAAGATGATGGTTAATTTTTATGATCCAAGTCAGGGAGAGATTAGTCTGGGTGGTGTCAATCTCAATCAGATTGATAAAAAGGCCCTGCGTCAGTATATCAACTATCTGCCTCAACAGCCCTATGTCTTTAACGGAACGATTTTGGAGAATCTTCTTTTGGGAGCCAAGGAGGGGACGACTCAAGAGGATATCTTACGGGCGGTCGAGTTGGCAGAGATTCGGGAGGACATTGAGCGCATGCCACTGAATTACCAGACAGAATTGACTTCGGATGGGGCAGGGATCTCAGGTGGTCAACGTCAGAGAATTGCTCTGGCGCGTGCTCTCTTGACAGATGCGCCGGTCTTGATTTTGGATGAGGCAACTAGCAGTCTGGATATCTTGACTGAGAAGCGAATTGTCGATAATCTCATGGCTTTAGACAAGACCTTGATTTTCATTGCTCACCGCTTGACCATTGCTGAGCGGACAGAGAAGGTTGTTGTCTTGGATCAGGGCAAGATTGTTGAAGAAGGAAAGCATGCTGATTTGCTTGCACAGGGTGGCTTTTACGCCCATTTGGTGAATAGCTAGAAAGAGGAGAGGATGAAACCAGAATTTTTAGAAAGTGCGGAGTTTTATAATCGTCGTTACCATAATTTTTCCAGTCGGGTGATTGTACCCATGTCCCTTCTGCTTGTGTTTTTACTTGGCTTTGCAACTGTTGCAGAGAAGGAGATGAGTTTGTATACTAGAGCTACTATCGAGCCTAGTCGAATCCTTGCAAATATCCAGTCAACTAGCAACAATCGCATTCTTGTCAATCATTTGGAAGAAAATAAGCTGGTTAAAAAGGGAGAACTGTTGGTTCAATATCAAGAAGGGGCAGAGGGTGTCCAAGCGGAGGCCTATGCTAGTCAGTTGGACATGCTCAAGGATCAAAAAAAGCAATTGGAGTATTTGCAAAAGAGCCTGCAAGAAGGGGAGAACCACTTTCCAGAGGAGGATAAGTTTGGCTACCAAGCCACCTTTCGCGACTACCTCAACCAAGCAGGCAGTCTTAGGGCTAGTACATCGCAACAAAATGAGACCATCGCGTCCCAGAATGCAGCAGCTAGTCAAACCCAAGCCGAAATCGGCACCCTCATCAGTCAAACAGAGGCTAAAATTCGCGATTACCAGACAGCTAAGTCAGCTATTGAAACAGGTGCTTCCTTGGCCAGTCAGAATCTAGCCTACTCTCTCTACCAGTCCTACAAGTCTCAGGGCGAGGAAAATCCGCAATCTAAGGCACAAGCAGTTGCGCAGGTTGAAGCACAGCTCTCTCAGTTAGAATCTAGTCTTGCTACTTACCGTGTCCAGTATGCAGGTTCAGGTACCCAGCAAGCCTATGCGTCAGGTTTAAGCAGTCAATTGGAGTCTCTCAAATCACAACACTTGGCTAAGGTTGGTCAGGAATTGACCCTTCTAGACCAGAAAATTTTGGAGGCAGAATCGGGTAGGAAGGTACAGGGAAATCTTTTAGACAAGGGGAAAATTACGGCGAGTGAGGATGGGGTGCTTCATCTTAATCCTGAGACCAGTGATTCTACCATGGTAGCAGAAGGCGCCTTACTAGCCCAACTCTATCCGTCTTTGGAAAAAGAAGAGACAGCCAAACTCACAGCTTATCTAAGTTCAAAAGATGTAGCAAGAATCAAGGTTGGTGATTCTGTTCGCTATACGACGACTCATGATGCCAAGAATCAACTTTTCCTAGATTCTACTATTACAAGTATTGATGCGACAGCTACCAAGACTGAAAAAGGGAATTTCTTTAAAATCGAGGCAGAGACTAATCTAACTTCTGAGCAAGCTGAAAAACTTCGATATGGTGTGGAAGGTCGTCTGCAGATGATTACAGGTAAGAAAAGTTACCTGCGTTATTATTTGGATCATTTTTTGAACAAAGAGTAATGTTCGTGTTTTTAGAGTTAAATGATTTTAAAACTGTGAGAAAGATTCTTCTTGCGGTTTTTTCTTTATGATTTTTGAGGTTACTACGTTATTTATTCGGTTAAATTCTTGTAATTTTAGGCTTTTTATGGTAGAATGTGCTCAAGTAATACGAAAGGCGAACTTTAAAATGTCAAAACAATTGATCTATTCGGGAAAAGCTAAAGATATCTATACAACTGAGGATGAAAATCTTATTATTTCAACTTACAAGGACCAGGCGACTGCTTTCAATGGTGTCAAGAAGGAGCAGATTGCAGGTAAGGGAGTGTTGAATAATCAGATTTCATCTTTTATTTTTGAGAAATTAAATGCGGCTGGTGTGGCGACTCACTTTGTGGAGAAACTTTCAGACACGGAACAACTCAATAAAAAGGTTAAGATTATTCCTTTGGAAGTCGTGCTCCGCAACTATACTGCTGGTTCCTTTTCAAAACGTTTTGGTGTAGACGAAGGAATCGCATTTGAGACTCCGATTGTCGAATTTTACTACAAAAATGATGATTTGGATGATCCATTCATCAATGATGAGCATGTGAAATTCCTACAGATTGCGGATGACCAGCAGATTGCCTACTTGAAGGAAGAAACCCGTCGTATCAATGAACTTTTGAAAGTCTGGTTTGCTGAGATTGGCCTCAAGTTGATTGACTTTAAGCTAGAGTTCGGTTTTGACAAGGATGGCAAGATTATCTTAGCAGATGAATTTTCACCAGATAACTGCCGTTTGTGGGATGCGGATGGCAACCACATGGATAAGGATGTTTTCCGTAGGGGATTAGGAGAGCTAACAGACGTTTACGAAGTTGTCTGGGAGAAGCTGCAAGGTTTGAAATAATCTGTTTGCAATGGAAAACCTTCGTCTCTCAACTAAAAGGACTCAGGCTGAAAAGGTCCCCCAGACCTTTTCACTCCGTAGGGGATTGGGAGAACTAACAGACGTTTACGAGATTGTCTGGGAAAAGTTGCAAGAATTGAAATAACAACCTCAAGGTCGTTGGAACATTGTAAGAGCTGAAATAAAGGAATAAGGATTGATGGATAAACGTATTTTTGTTGAGAAAAAGGCTGATTTTCAGGTCAAGTCAGAGAGTTTGGTTAGAGAACTCCAGCATAACTTGGGATTGTCAACTTTGAAAAGTATTCGTATCGTGCAGGTTTATGATGTATTTGACTTGGCTGAGGACCTGTTTGCACCTGCAGAGAAACACATTTTCTCTGAGCAGGTGACAGACCATGTTTTGGACGAAGCGGCTGTGCAGGCGGATCTTACCAACTATGCTTTCTTTGCTACTGAAAGCCTGCCAGGGCAGTTTGACCAGCGTGCAGCTTCTTCGCAAGAAGCCTTGCTTTTGTTGGGAAGTTCGAGTGACGTGACAGTCAACACAGCCCAACTGTACTTAGTCAATAAAGATATTGATGCGACTGAGTTGGAAGCGGTCAAGAACTACCTGCTCAATCCAGTTGATTCTCGTTTCAAAGACATCACGACAGGGATTGCCAAGCAGGAATTTTCAGAGTCAGATAAGACCATTCCAAAATTGACTTTCTTTGAAAGCTATACAGCAGAAGACTTTGCTCGCTACAAGGCTGAGCAAGGGATGGCCATGGAAGTGGATGATTTGCTCTTTATCCAAGACTATTTCAAGTCAATCGAGCGCGTGCCGACGGAAACAGAACTCAAGGTTTTGGACACTTACTGGTCTGACCACTGCCGTCACACAACTTTTGAGACAGAGTTGAAACACATTGACTTCTCCGCATCGAAATTCCAAAAGCAATTGCAGGCGACCTATGACAAATATATTGCCATGCGTGAGGATTTGGGGCGTTCTGAAAAACCGCAAACCTTGATGGATATGGCGACTATTTTCGGTCGTTATGAGCGGGCTAATGGACGTTTGGACGATATGGAAGTGTCAGACGAAATCAATGCTTGCTCAGTCGAAATTGAAGTGGATGTTGATGGTGTGAAAGAGCCATGGCTCCTCATGTTCAAGAACGAAACCCACAACCACCCAACAGAGATTGAGCCATTTGGTGGGGCTGCTACCTGTATTGGTGGAGCCATTCGTGACCCATTGTCAGGTCGCTCATATGTCTACCAAGCTATGCGTATCTCAGGTGCGGGTGATATTACCGCACCGATTTCAGAAACTCGCGCTGGGAAATTGCCACAACAAGTCATTTCTAAAACAGCGGCTCATGGTTATTCTTCATATGGTAACCAGATTGGGCTTGCAACGACCTACGTTCGTGAGTATTTCCACCCAGGCTTTGTAGCTAAACGCATGGAGCTAGGTGCTGTTGTCGGAGCGGCTCCTAAGAGCAATGTTGTCCGTGAAAAACCGGAAGCGGGTGATGTGATTATTCTTCTTGGAGGTAAGACTGGACGTGATGGTGTCGGTGGTGCGACAGGCTCTTCTAAAGTTCAAACAGTTGAGTCTGTAGAGACTGCTGGTGCTGAGGTTCAAAAAGGGAATGCCATCGAAGAACGCAAGATTCAACGTCTGTTCCGTAATGGCGATGTCACTCGTCTTATCAAGAAGTCTAATGACTTTGGTGCTGGTGGTGTCTGTGTAGCCATCGGTGAATTGGCTGATGGACTTGAAATCGACCTTAACAAAGTGCCTCTTAAATACCAAGGCTTGAATGGTACCGAAATTGCCATCTCTGAATCTCAAGAACGGATGGCGGTCGTGGTTCGTCCTGAGGATGTAGATGCCTTCGTTGTTGAATGTAACAAAGAAAATATTGATGCTGTTGTGGTTGCGACAGTGACGGAAAAACCAAATCTAGTCATGCACTGGAATGGTGAAACAATTGTCGACTTAGAACGTCGTTTCCTTGATACCAATGGTGTGCGCGTGGTCGTTGATGCAAAGGTGGTGGACAAGGATGTCAAGCTTCCAGAAGAACGTCAAACATCTGCTGACACACTTGAAGCAGATACCCTTACGGTTCTATCTGACCTCAACCATGCGAGTCAAAAAGGATTACAGACTATCTTTGACTGCTCTGTTGGACGCTCAACGGTCAATCACCCACTTGGTGGTCGTCACCAACTCACACCAACTGAGGCATCTGTGCAGAAATTACCAGTTCAACACGGTGTGACTCATACTGCGTCAGTCATGGCTCAAGGATTCAACCCATATGTAGCTGAATGGTCTCCATACCACGGTGCTGCCTATGCGGTGATCGAAGCAACTGCTCGTTTGGTTGCTGCTGGTGCAAACTGGTCTAAGGCTCGTTTCTCTTACCAAGAGTATTTCGAGCGCATGGATAAACAAGCTGAGCGTTTTGGTCAGCCAGTAGCAGCTCTCCTAGGCTCTATCGAAGCTCAGATTCAGCTTGGCTTGCCATCTATCGGTGGTAAGGACTCCATGTCTGGTACCTTTGAAGAATTGACGGTGCCACCAACCTTGGTTGCCTTTGGTGTGACAACAGCAGATAGCCGTAAGGTGCTTTCTCCCGAGTTCAAGACTGCTGGGGAAAATATTTATTACATTCCAGGTCAAGCATTGGCTCAAGAGATTGACTTCGATCTTATCAAATCTAACTTCGCTCAATTTGAAGCCCTTCAAAAGGCTTACAAAGTAACATCTGCATCAGCTGTTAAATACGGTGGTGTCGTTGAAAGCTTGGCTCTTGCTACCTTTGGAAATCATATCGGTGCAGAAGTAACCTTGCCTGAACTTAAAACAGCTTTGACAGCTCAATTAGGCGGATTTATCTTCACATCACCTGAAGAAATCGCTGGAGTAGAGAAGATTGGTCAAACGAAAGTAGACTTTACACTGACTGTAAACGGTGTGAAGCTAGATGGACACAAGCTTGACAGTGCCTTCCAAGGAAAACTGGAAGAAGTTTATCCAACAGAGTTTGCCCAAGCGAAAGAGCTGGAAGAAGTTCCAGCTGTCGCTTCTGACGTAATCATCCAAGCTAAAGAAACAGTTGAAAAACCTGTAGTTTACATTCCAGTCTTCCCAGGCACCAACTCAGAATATGATTCAGCCAAGGCATTCGAAAAAGAAGGTGCAGAGGTTAACTTGGTGCCATTTGTGACCTTGAATGAAGAAGCCATTGTCAAGTCAGTTGAAACTATGGTTGACAATATCGGCAAGGCTAACATCCTCTTCTTTGCAGGTGGATTCTCAGCTGCGGACGAACCAGATGGATCAGCCAAGTTTATCGTCAACATCCTGCTCAATGAAAAAGTGCGTGCAGCTATTGATAGCTTTATCGCCCGTGGTGGTTTAATTATCGGTATCTGTAATGGATTCCAGGCCTTGGTCAAATCAGGTCTTCTTCCATACGGAAACTTTGAAGATGCCAGCAGTACGAGCCCAACCCTCTTCTACAATGATGCCAACCAACACGTGGCCAAGATGGTGGAAACTCGCATTGCCAATACCAACTCGCCGTGGTTGACTGGGGTGCAAGTGGGTAATATTCATGCTATCCCAGTATCGCATGGTGAAGGGAAGTTTGTTGTGACGGCTGAAGAATTTGCAGAGCTTCGTGCCAATGGTCAAATCTTTAGCCAATACGTTGATTTTGAAGGCAAACCAAGTATGGATTCTAAGTACAATCCGAATGGTTCTATCCATGCCATCGAAGGAATTACCAGCAAGAACGGCCAAATCATTGGTAAAATGGGACACTCAGAACGTTATGAAGACGGTCTTTTCCAAAATATCCCAGGAAATAAAGACCAGCACCTGTTTGCGTCGGCGGTTAAATACTTTACTGGAAAATAAGACTTGCAGATGTTTTAATAGATAGTATCAGTAATGTAAAAGTCATGTAGATTTAGCTCTTGGTGCTACACAAATAAAAATTAGGTATATAAAATGACATACGAAGTAAAATCTCTTAATGAAGAATGCGGTGTTTTCGGTATCTGGGGACATCCAGATGCTGCTAAATTGACCTATTTTGGTCTCCATAGTCTTCAGCACCGTGGTCAAGAGGGGGCAGGAATCCTTTCCAATGACCAAGGGAAATTAAAGCGGCATCGCGATATGGGTCTTCTATCAGAAGTCTTCAGAAACCCTGCTAACTTAGATAAATTGACGGGGACTGGTGCGATTGGGCATGTGCGTTACGCGACTGCTGGCGAAGCTTCTGTAGATAATATCCAGCCTTTCCTTTTTCGTTTTCACGATATGCAGTTTGGTTTGGCTCATAATGGAAATCTGACCAATGCAGCCTCTCTCAAGAAAGAACTAGAACAAAGAGGAGCGATTTTCAGCGCGACTTCGGACTCGGAAATCTTGGCCCACCTCATTCGTCGCAGTCATAATCCTAGCCTGATGGGCAAAATCAAGGAGGCGCTCAGTCTAGTTAAAGGTGGCTTTGCCTATATCTTGCTGTTTGAAGATAAGTTAATTGCTGCTCTTGACCCCAATGGTTTCCGTCCGCTTTCTATCGGGAAAATGGCCAACGGAGCAGTGGTTGTTTCATCTGAAACCTGTGCTTTTGAGGTTATTGGTGCTGAATGGATTCGTGATTTGAAGCCAGGTGAGATTGTGATCATTGATGACAAGGGAATCCAGTATGATAGCTATACAGATGATACCCAGTTAGCAATCTGTTCTATGGAGTATATCTATTTTGCTCGCCCTGATTCTAACATTCATGGTGTCAATGTTCATACGGCACGTAAACGTATGGGTGCTCAATTGGCGCGTGAATTCAAGCATGAGGCGGATATCGTGGTCGGTGTGCCCAATTCTTCCCTCAGCGCGGCTATGGGATTTTCTGAAGAGTCCGGGCTACCAAATGAAATGGGCCTCATCAAGAACCAATACACCCAACGTACCTTTATCCAACCGACTCAAGAATTACGGGAGCAAGGGGTGCGGATGAAACTCTCTGCTGTTTCAGGCGTTGTAAAAGGCAAGCGTGTGGTTATGATTGATGACTCTATTGTACGTGGAACAACCTCTCGTCGGATCGTTCAACTCTTGAAAGAAGCGGGTGCGACTGAGGTTCACGTTGCCATTGGTAGTCCAGCGCTAGCTTATCCATGCTTCTACGGGATTGATATCCAGACCCGTCAGGAGCTGATTGCGGCCAATCATACGGTCGAAGAAACTCGTCAAATCATTGGAGCGGACAGTCTGACATACCTTTCTGTTGAAGGTTTGATTGAGTCGATTGGGATTGAAACAGATGCGCCAAATGGCGGTCTCTGTGTCGCTTACTTTGACGGTGACTACCCAACACCTCTCTATGACTATGAAGAAGATTATCGTAGAAGTTTGGAAGAAAAGACCAGTTTTTACAAATAGATGACAGATTTTCCATTAAAAAAAAGTAACAAATAGATGACAAATAAGAATGCTTATGCCCCACGTCTCACTACTGACTAAAAGCTAAAGCATTTGTCAGTAGACGCTTTCTCCTATGGGACCAAAGCTAGAGACCTGACTAGTATTTTTAGATAAAATAATTGTTTATCTAAAAATATGTCGCAGTCTTTCCCAAAAAAAGAAAAGGAAAAATAAAATGGCAAATAAAAATGCGTACGCTCAATCTGGTGTGGATGTTGAAGCGGGTTATGAAGTTGTTGAACGGATTAAAAAGCACGTGGCTCGTACGGAGCGTGCAGGTGTCATGGGAGCTCTGGGTGGCTTTGGTGGTATGTTTGACCTTTCAAAGACTGGGGTTAAAGAACCCGTCTTGATTTCAGGAACTGATGGTGTCGGAACCAAGCTCATGCTGGCTATCAAGTACGACAAGCACGATACCATCGGTCAGGACTGTGTAGCCATGTGTGTCAATGATATCATCGCTGCGGGTGCGGAACCCCTCTATTTCCTCGACTATGTGGCAACTGGCAAGAATGAACCAGCTAAGCTAGAACAAGTGGTTGCTGGTGTAGCAGAAGGTTGTGTGCAGGCTGGAGCAGCCCTCATCGGTGG
Source organism: Streptococcus pseudopneumoniae (assembly GCF_001076775.1). Lineage (GTDB taxonomy): Bacteria > Bacillota > Bacilli > Lactobacillales > Streptococcaceae > Streptococcus > Streptococcus pseudopneumoniae_G. Next base: position 4,708 of record NZ_JVGV01000032.1, on the reverse strand, counting down.
GGAAACGGCTGAAATGCCTGGCATGTACGGCGAAGATGACTATGACTTGGCTGGTTTTGCGGTCGGTGTGGCTGAAAAATCTCAAATCATTGACGGTTCAAAGGTGGCAGAAGGAGATATTCTTCTCGGACTTGCTTCAAGTGGGATTCATTCCAATGGTTACTCTCTTGTCCGTCGTGTCTTTGCGGATTACACAGGTGAGGAAATCTTGCCAGAATTGGAAGGCAAGCAACTCAAGGAAGTTCTTCTTGAGCCAACTCGTATCTATGTCAAGGTTGTCTTACCACTCATAAAGGAAGGGTTGGTCAACGGCATTGCCCATATCACAGGTGGTGGCTTTATCGAAAATGTCCCTCGTATGTTTGCGGATGACCTAGCTGCTGAAATTGATGAAAGCAAAGTTCCAGTGCTTCCGATTTTCAAAGCCCTTGAGAAATACGGTCAGATCAAACACGAAGAAATGTTTGAAATCTTCAATATGGGTGTGGGACTTATGCTAGCAGTTAGCCCTGAAAATGTAAGTCGTATCAAGGAATTGTTGGATGAACCAGTCTATGAAATTGGTCGTATCGTCAAGAAAGAAAACGAAAGTGTCATCATCAAATGAAAAAAATAGCGGTTTTTGCCTCTGGTAATGGCTCAAATTTTCAGGTGATAGCGGAACAATTTCCAGTAGAGTTTGTCTTTTCAGATCATCGTGACGCCTATGTGCTCGAACGTGCAGACAAGCTCGGCGTTCTGTCCTATGCTTTTGAACTCAAGGAGTTTGACAACAAGGCAGACTACGAAGCAGCCCTTGTCGAACTCTTGGAAGAGCACCAGATTGACTGGGTTTGTCTAGCAGGCTACATGAAAATTGTTGGGCCTACTTTACTAGCAGCTTATGAAGGTCGGATTATCAACATTCATCCAGCCTACTTGCCAGAATTTCCAGGAGCTCATGGGATTGAGGATGCTTGGAATGCTGACGTGGATCAGTCTGGTGTGACCATTCACTGGGTGGATTCGGGTGTGGATACAGGAAAGGTTATCAAACAAGTGCGTGTGCCACGGCTGGCTGATGATACGATTGAAAGTTTTGAAACTCGGATTCATGAGGCAGAGTACAAGTTGTATCCAGAGGTTCTGGATAGCTTGGGAGTTGCACGAAAATAAGATCGAAGTCAAGTTTTGATTGCGCAATCTTGCTGGGAGAAAAAATGATTGAACTGAAATTAGTAGATGAGAGCAGTTTTCAGGCAGTGCTGGATTTGAAAATATCTGAAGCTGATAAACGAGCACGTTTCGTGGCTCCAAATGTACGCTCTTTAGCTGATGCATGGCTCTACCGGAAAAACGAAGATGTGTTTCCGATGGCGATCTATTGGGATAAGCAAGTGGTTGGCTTTCTCCTGCTGGAAATAGACAAGGATGAAGCGGAATACTTTATCTGGCGGATAATGATTGGCCAACAGTACCAAGGAAGAGGTTATGGACGAAAAGCTGTGGAAGTTCTGATCAAAAAGGCTCAGATGGATAGCACTTGCAATCATATTATCGCAGATTATGTGGTTGGAAATGAAAAAATGAAGCACCTGTTGACTAGTTTGGGTTTTCAGGAAACAGGATTTATAGAAGAAAATAACGAAGTCGCTATGCGCTTGGACCTAAAGAAAGAGGAATAGAATGACGAAAAAAGCTTTAATCAGCGTCTCAGATAAAGCGGGCATTGTTGAATTTGCCCAAGAACTCAAAAAACTTGGTTGGGAGATTATCTCGACAGGTGGGACCAAGGTTGCCCTTGATAATGCTGGGGTGAAGACCATTGCCATCGATGATGTGACTGGTTTTCCAGAGATGATGGATGGCCGTGTCAAGACCCTTCATCCAAATATCCACGGGGGACTTTTGGCTCGTCGTGACTTGGATAGTCACTTGGAAGCAGCTAAGGAGAACCAGATTGAGCTCATTGATCTTGTTGTGGTAAACCTTTACCCATTTAAGGAAACCATCCTCAAACCAGACGTGATTTACGCTGATGCGGTGGAGAATATCGATATCGGCGGGCCATCTATGCTTCGTTCAGCAGCGAAAAATCATGCCAGTGTTACAGTTGTGGTAGATCCTGCTGACTACGCTGTGGTTTTGGACGAGTTGTCAGCCAATGGTGAAACGACTTATGAAACTCGCCAACGTTTGGCAGCCAAGGTTTTCCGTCATACAGCGGCTTATGACGCCTTGATTGCAGAGTATTTCACAGCTCAAGTGGGGGAAAGCAAACCTGAAAAGCTCACTTTGACCTATGACCTCAAACAAGCTATGCGTTACGGTGAGAACCCTCAACAAGACGCGGACTTCTACCAAAAAGCCTTGCCGACTGACTACTCGATTGCTTCAGCGAAACAGCTCAACGGGAAAGAATTATCATTCAATAACATCCGTGATGCTGACGCTGCTATCCGTATCATCCGTGACTTCAAAGACCGTCCAACCGTTGTGGCTCTCAAACACATGAACCCATGTGGAATCGGTCAGGCTGATGACATCAAGACTGCTTGGGACTACGCTTATGAGTCTGACCCAGTGTCTATCTTTGGTGGTATCGTTGTTCTTAACCGTGAGGTGGATGCTGCGACAGCCGAGAAGATGCATGGTGTTTTCCTTGAAATCATCATCGCACCAAGTTATACGGATGAAGCGCTAGCCATTTTGACCAACAAAAAGAAAAACTTGCGTATCCTTGCCTTGCCATTTGATGCTCAAGAGGCTAGCGAAGTGGAAGCAGAATACACAGGTGTAGTTGGTGGACTTCTGGTGCAAAACCAAGATGTGGTCAAGGAAAGCCCAGCCGATTGGCAAGTGGTGACCAAACGCCAACCAACTGAGACAGAAGCGACAGCTCTTGAGTTTGCTTGGAAGGCTATCAAGTATGTCAAATCAAACGGTATCATCGTGACCAACGACCATATGACACTTGGTGTTGGCCCAGGTCAAACTAACCGTGTGGCTTCTGTTCGTATTGCCATTGACCAAGCTAAAGACCGTCTTGACGGCGCTGTGCTTGCTTCCGATGCCTTCTTCCCATTTGCGGATAACGTGGAAGAAATCGCCAAAGCAGGCATTAAAGCTATTATTCAACCTGGAGGATCAGTCCGTGACCAAGAATCTATCGAAGCGGCTGACAAATACGGCTTGACCATGATCTTCACAGGCGTAAGACATTTTAGACATTAAGATTTTATTCATTTTCCGTTAAATTTATTTTATCGTATACCAGTATTAATGATAAAAATTTTTAAAATATAGAAAAAGCACTCAAATCAAAGTGTACTGACCCCAAAAAGTTAGACAATTAATTTATCCGAAGGATTTAGTTCTGTATTGCACAGGACTGAGTCCTTTTAGTTTTACCTTAATTCGTTTATTGTTGTAGTAATCAATATAGTCTACAATGGCTTGTTCCAATTGGTTGAGCGACTCAAATGACTTCTCATAACCATAAAACATCTCCGATTTCAGAATACCAAAGAAAGATTCCATCATGCCGTTGTCTGGGCTGTTACCTTTACGTGACATGGATGCTTGAATTCCCTTACCCTCTAGAAACTGATGATAAGAATCGTGTTGATATTGCCAGCCTTGGTCACTATGGAGAATCGTATTCTCGTAGCGCTTCTCTGTGAATGCTTGTTCCAACATTGTTTTTACTTGTTCTAAGTTGGGTGAAGTTGAAAGATTATAGGCGATAATTTCGCTATTAAAGCCATCTAAAACTGGTGATAAGTAAAGCTTTTGAGCGCTTGCTGGAATGGCAAATTCTGTCACGTCCGTATAACACTTTTCCATTGGTTTAGCTGCTTCAAATTGGCGTTGAATAAGGTTGTCTGCTTTCTTGCCAACATCTCCTTTATGAGAAGAATACTTGCGTTTCTTGCGGATTCTAGCTTGTAAATTGAGCACTTTCATCAAGCGTTGAACTCTTTTATGATTGACCACATAACCACGATTTCTTAATTCTAAATGGATTCGACGATAGCCGTAATTTCCTTTTTGTTCGGTAAAAATAGCTTGAATTTCAGCTTTAAGCTTTTGATCCTTATCTGGTTTGTCTAGCTGTTTCAAATGATAGTAGTAGGTCGAACGAGCGAGTTTAATGGTTTTTAGAAGAATATCTAACGAAAAATCAGTGATTAATTCTTGAACAATTTCTGTCTTTCTTCTTTCTCTTTTTCCTCCTTCAAGCGGAGTTCTCTCAACTTTTTTAGGACAGCATTCTCCGCTCTCAGATACTCGTTTTCTGCTTGAAGTCGTTCTAACTCTGTCATCTCTTCGGGTTTCTTCTTTGGTTTACGTCCCATTTTAGGTACTCTCCCTCTTGTTTTCTCAACAATAGTATACCCGTTTTTCTTGTATTGTGCCATCCAATTTGGAAGCATACCACGATTTGGGAGAGCATATTCGAGAGAAACTCTATCTTGAGACCAGTTTTCATGTAGGACTTTATCAATCATTTCTTGTTTTAATTCAGGAGAATAGTAACGATTTTTTTCTTTTTTGACGAACTCTATTCCATAACGATCAATCAATTTAATCATGTACCTAATATTAGAATTGTTTATCCCAAATTTATTTGAAAGCTTCTCTAAGCTATATCCTTGTTTTCTAAGTTCATAGATCTGAACTTTATCATCATAAGTTAATTTCATAATAAAAACACCCCAAAAGTTAG